>DMYK01000313.1:7047-7773 GCA_003483675.1 Microcoleaceae cyanobacterium UBA11344 | reverse complement strand
CCCAGCAGCGCTAAACGAACCAAAGAGGCGATCGCAATTCCATTAGCCGCCGGAGTTGCATTATCTGTATAGCTGCGTTCCCGCACCAACAAATCACCGCTGCAATCCTTAGCAGTATTGTAATATCCTCCTAATTCCACGCTCCACAAAAACTCATCAAATTCTGCTTGCACCAGAATTGCTTTCTCCAACCATTTGTCACTTTTCCCTACTTCTTCAACTACCGACAAACTCCCTTGATGCAAATCTAACAATGCTTTCACAAACAAAGCATAATCTTCCGACTGCGCCATCACAGCGGTTTTGCCATCATAATTCAATCGGTGAAACCGCCCATCAATCCACTGATGATCTAAAATAAAATTAGCAGCTTTTACCGCCAATTCCAGATATTCCCGATCGCCAAAAACAGCAGCAGCCCTTGCCAAACCAGAAATCATCAAGCTATTCCAAGCTACAATCATTTTAGTGTCAGTAACTGCCGGAATTCTACCAGGCCAACTATCATTTTTAGCTTCCTGATTGTTCCGGGCTGGCGGAAAGGTTTTTACAGTCTCGGGCTGGCCACCATAACGAAATTGAAATAGTTTCGCCAAAGCCGTTTCTACCGTTTCGCTCAATTGGCCCGCATGACGGCGCTGCAATACATTTTTGCCTTCAAAATTGCCGCCACGACTAACAGTAAATTGTTTGTGAATTTCTACTAATTCCTCAGCATTTAACAGT
>DMYK01000313.1:5397-6914 GCA_003483675.1 Microcoleaceae cyanobacterium UBA11344 | reverse complement strand
CCCCTTGGTAAGGGGGGGTTGGGGGGGTAAAACTGTCAGCATCCTGTGAAGCATAAAAATAGCCCGTTGGCGCGGTCATTTCTCGCTTCAACCATTCTACTGTCCCCGCAACGGCAGTTTCAAAAGCCGGTTCTTGGATTCCCGCACTCCACAAATTCGCTAAATACTCAACAATTTGACCGTTGTCATAGAGCATTTTCTCAAAGTGTGGTATAGTCCAAGTCGAGTCAACGGTGTAGCGGTGAAATCCGCCGGCAACGTGGTCGTAAATGCCACCCAATGCTAAGTCTAATCCCCGCTTAGTGCAAACCTCTTTGCAGTCGTATTTCGATTCAAAATTAAATCGTGATCCCCGCAGTGATAACTCAGCATAAGGCATCATCGGAAAACTTGGGCCTTGATTGCGATCGGCAATTCCGGTGTTAAGTTCTAAGCCTTTTTGGAACACTTCGCGACTTAATTCTGCGGTGACTCCTGACAGCATCGCCGACTGTTGCAGGTGGCCTAAAATTTCTGATTTGAAGGCTTGTAATTTGCCTTTTTCTAGGTCGTAAAAGCGGCGAATTGATTGCAAAACTTCTAAAAATCCTGGTCGTCCGTAACGCGGTTCTACTGGGAAATAAGTGCCACCATAGAAGGGAATTCGCTCGTCTGGCGTGAGAAAAATGTTGAGTGGCCAACCACCTTGACCGGTCATCATTTGCAAGGTTTGCATATAAATGCTGTCGATGTCTGGGCGTTCTTCCCGATCGACCTTTATAGGTATAAAGTGCGAATTCATGTATTGGGCGATCGCACTATTAGAAAATGCTTCCCCTTCCATCACCGTGCACCAGTGGCAGCTAGAGTAGCCAATGGACAGAAAAATCGGTTTATTTTGGCTGTGGGCGGTATCTAACGCTTCGTCGCACCAGGGCCACCAGTCGATCGGATTTTCGGCGTGTTTCCGCAGGTAAAGGCTTTCGGATTGGGCAAGACGGTTCACCATGATCAAATCCACTTCAACTCGTACTGAGTAAGCTTATCAGTTCTCTAGCAGTTTAGCGCGAGATGTTTTAAGTAGGTCGCTGTTAGAGCCCCGACTTCTTAAAGGAGTATAACTCTTGGTTTGTAGTCAGGAATACAAGTCCTTCAATTCTGTGGAATAAAGGACTTGCATTCCTTACTACGAAGGAGTATTCCCATTCTACAGGTGTTGAAATCCGCCACCTGTCACTACCTGTCATTGAACTACGGTTATAGATATCATAGAAATGATGTCAGGAATTATAGGAAACTCGTTATGGCAACCAATGAAAGTCAAATAAGCCAAGTTTACGGTTCTGAGGATGCTCAAGCTATTCTGCAAATTGCGATCGCCCAAAAAGAAGAAAACGGAGAACTTTCGCGAGTGCAGTTGTTCGAGATTGCAGCGGAATTAGGCATTTCCGAACAGGATATTGTGGCGGCGGAACAGCAATGGTTAGCAAATAGAGGGGAAGTTCAAGAGAAACTGGCTTTCAATCGTTACCGTCGCG
>DMYK01000313.1:0-5194 GCA_003483675.1 Microcoleaceae cyanobacterium UBA11344 | reverse complement strand
AAGTTTCTGAAGTGGTTGCAGTCTTGATTTGCTCTTGGGAAAAACAGGACTTACGCACTCTTAGGCCAAAAACCCCCGGTGGTTGAGCGGAGTCGAAACCCTACGTCAATATCTCTCGAAGAGATGCAGGATTTTTCTCAGAAACCGGGTTTTTTGCGTAAGTCCTAGAAAAGAGAGAATTGATATTTAGCCCTGGCGAATGGAAGTCGCGGCTATACAAACAAAGTCCGATCTGAGAGGGACTGAATTATTAAGGGCATTGTCCATCTTACCCTGATTGTTAGGAATTGCATCTCATGTTCGATCGCGCAAATACTCGGTTTTTACATACTGTCTGATTACTGGCGATAGATTGAATAGATGCGTCTAAGTTTTTAATCTTCCGTTATGATCGTGCTCACCATAAACCTCAGTTAAATTTACCCAATTTCCCTCACCATAAGCATGAGGATTGTGAACAGAATATTGTGGCTTCTTCGGCTCCCATGTTAACAGAAGTGTTACAGGAAATTGAGCGGTTATTGCTGTAATTTTCAGTAAATGATAAAAATTAGTGACGGCTAGTTTCTCGCGATCGCGAACAGTAAAATCCCAATCCACGAATCATTAGAAATGTTGAGTCTACGTTGCTTGTGATAACGCAAACTATAATAACGATCGGCGGAGTCAGAAATTGCACAGATAATCGCGGCAAGTGGTGGCCATCCACATCAGAAATTAATGCCGTTATGCGATAAAACTTATGTTGGCTATCTGGAGGAAATACCATGAGTCAAAATTCTCAGCCCGTTCCCCGCTTAGATTTAGCTCCCAAATTGAGCCGCCCTCTTTCATTATGGAATCCCCTAGATTATCTGCGGTTATTGTATTGGGTGTTCTTTTTTCCCCAAGCTTTGCCGTGGTATATAGACACCTTTGGCGGTAAGGGTTTTAAAGAGGCAAAAACTGGGCTCCAAAGGTGGGAATGGCTGCGCCAAAATCCCATCCAGCGCCAGCTAATTTTACAAGTCTTAACGTTAGGTGTGGTTCTTCCCATCATTTTGAATGGATTTCTTGTGCAAGTAGGTTTTGCTGTCAATTGGTGGGGCGTGGTGTGGGGCGTGATGTTCGGCTTGGTGTTCGGCGTGGGGTCGAGCGTGGAGTTGGGCGTGGCGTTGAGCGTGACGTCGGGCGTGGCGTGGAGCGTGGTGTGGGGCTTGGTGTTCGGCGGGGCGTTGGGCCAGGCGTTGGGCCAGGCGTCGGGCGTGGCGTTGATCGTGGCGTCGGGCGTGGCGTTTGGCGTGGCGTTTGGCGTGGCGTGGAGCGTGACGTTGGGCGCGGAGTCGGGCGTGGCGTTGATCGTGGCGTCGGGCGTGGCGTTGGGCGTGGCGTTTGGCTGGGTGTACTGCGTGGCGTTCGGCTTGGCGATCGCACGTCTAGAAGATTGGCTTTTCGCTTTACCGTTTACCTTGCTCCAGCCGAGAAACCAAAATAGGTATTTTCCTCACATTACCAGCATTCCCCTTCCGTACCTATCTTCTCAGGTAGCAAATTGGCTAAGGCGAGATTGGGAAACAGGAAAGCACAACATTAATCAACTATTGCGATTTACCTTTCAGTCTATCCCCGTTGTTCAAGCTGTTAATAAAGTGCTCGCCGAGACGCCTCCAGAACTACTTATCTATCGCGTCGCTCAATTAGCTGACGAGCTTTATGATTGGAATTTATTGCGTTTTGCCTCAGCTTCTCTGAGTGGGATTCGCTTAGATACCCCTGCGCGTGCTGCTGCTGCTGGTTTCTGGTATTTGTCTGTAAACAAGCCAAAAAAAGCGACAGAAGCTTTTGCCGTCGTGCGCGAGCTCCCCTATGGCGAAGAGATGTTCACCTTAGCGCAAATTCTAGCAGCTTTTCACACCACAAAGGAACCCGCTCAAATTGCCGCCCTCAACGTGCCTGATTCACCCAATCAAACGTTTTTACACTTGACTGCTTGGTCAGCAATTGCTGCCTTGAGACGGGTTATTTCCGATGTGCAAATTATCGAGCAATCAGCCTCTAAATCAGCGAGTGTTCTGGTTTTTAACCGCGCATTCGTAGAACTCCAAGACATTCTGGATGGAGCCGAAAACATCCCGCAAGCTGAACGAAAGTTAATTATAAATATTGCACAAACTTGGAGGATAAATATTGCACAAACTTGGCAAAAATCTGGACTGGCAATTACTGGTTAAACAAGCAATGATCCGCGATTTTATAGACAGTCGCCTCAAGGCTCCCTGGTTAAAACCTGTGACAAACCCTGTCAGTTTCACAGAGTCAGAAATTACCTGACAAGTGCAGCGCCCAATATTCACCTGAGCCCCAAGCTTCCTTTCCTAAAGAGCGATCACCCTTTTTCTTCCCAAAGTGCGATCGACCTTTCTTCAAACCAACTACCGCCGATATAAAGAACGAGCAAATTCTAACACTTCTTCCTGAGAGCGATCGGGCAAATGATTAATAATTGCTGTAATTTTCTCCGATATTCAAAATCGCCCCTCACTCCTTTATTAATTAACCTATTTTACTGTGACAGCTAACTGCAACCCAAGTTCATCTAGTAGAGTGATCAAAGCATAAATTTCCTCACCCCCACTCTCAGACAACATCCGATCTAGTTTCTCATAAATAAGTTTAGCTTCCAGCGATAACTTATTCATCTGTAAATAAGCATCCACCACATCTTTAAATCCTGCTCGCAGCAATTCAGGTTCGGGGCCTTCTGACTCTAATTCCAACATAACCTCGATATAGCCAGCAGCACTTTCGGGGGTTTTCAGAGAAGAAATCAAGTATTCATGGTAGCTTCTACTTGTTGGCACTTTGAGTTCTTTCATAATCTCTCCAATATTTTTTAGCTTGGCTAATATCTTGCTCTTGAGTGCTTTTATCACCGCCACATAGCAGCAACACAATTGTTAACCCGATTTGTCCAAAATAAACCCGATAGCCAGGGCCATAATCTATTTTAAGTTCATAAACTCCCGCTCCTACTGAGCGATAATCTCCCAGATTTCCCAGCTCAACTCGCCTCAGTCGCTTCTTGATTTTAGATACAGTTTTAGTATCTTGAAAGGAATCAAGCCATCCTTCAAAGGGACTTGTCCTATCGGCTTTCAGGTAGTTCTTTACCTCTCGTGGTTGAGCTTCCATAATTTTAACATAGGCGATCGGGATTTTCAGAGGATGGGTAGCATATCGCTAATCTAGAGCGTCTTACGTTTAATTAGAACGACCTACTTATCTGTTGCTTGCAGTTGCGCCCAAAGCGCGCCCAAGCGCAACTGCAAACCCACTAAGATTACTATGGCGCTTCTATCTTAGCAGCATCTGCAACCACAGGATGAATTAATGCCGATCGCAAACCTTGACGAGTTTCCGAAGTCAAATACCTGCGCTGCAAAATCTGCCATTTTTGCCAAGCTGCGGAGCGATTTTCTGTCAACAAACCAGCCAATATCGGCAACTCTTTTTGAACATCGCCCTCCACAAAATCCGTCAAAAATTCCCCTAAAACTTCACTGTCTTGAATTTCGCCCAAACATTCTTGAATAGCTTTCACATCCTCTACATAAACCTCATAAGTCTCGCCGTAAAATTCTCCAAACAGATTCATCAAATAGCGAACTCGCTTAGCTTGCTTCCGCAAATCGTGCAGAATTGTTCCCTCGGCGGCCAACTTTTTTGCGACAGCCTCAGCATTCAAATCATCACAAACTTTAACTTTCCCATCCAGATATTCCGTGCCCAGCAGCCAAGCCGGATGTAGGAAAAACTCGCTGACTTGAGGTAACAGTAAATCTGGCAAAACCTCAGCAATTGGCAAATGTTCGATCGCCCGAAACTGCGGTTCTTCCAACCAATCCTCGATCGACCTTTTCAGCAATTGGTAACTTTTGTGTTCCAAAACCGCCCTCACCTCTTTCAAAGCGCGACGTCGCTGTTTGAGCAAAGTTAACAAAGCTTGATCTAAAACTTCCTGTTCATCAGTCGGCAAATTCGGGTAATATCGGTTTTGGAGACTTTCGAGCATCACATCCAAATCTCTGAGAGTTCCCAGTATCCGTCCAACTTTACCAATTTTGTGTTCCTGGGCCTGTTTTGGCAAATCTAAAACTGGAGCAAAACCAGTCACAGCCGATCGCAAACGCCGCATTCCGACTCGCATTTGGTGAAGTTCTTCCGCATCTTTGTCTTTGAGAACTTCAGCTTCGTGCCCTATAGTTTTGCGGAAATATTTCTCGATGGCGTCAGCAGCCACGTCTCCGAGAGTCTTAACTTGAGTTTTAACTTTGACTGATGTTTTTAGGTTCATGGCTGGTGTAGATTTTAAATCCCCGATCGACTTTAATTTTGATTTCAAGGCTTTTCTAATAAGCGGTTATATCCTAGCACACACTTGAATTTATGAACCGCACCAGTAATAAATCTTAACATAAGATGCTTGACAATTTATCCAAAATCAGGATTTACAGTCCTGGATGCACTCCAATCAAAGAAACCGGGTTTTTTACCGAATTTGCGGGCTGCAACCAAGTATTGTCGTAAAAAAACCCGGTTTCTAGGCTCTCATGGGTCCAGGACTAATTTAGCAATTCTTCAATCTCAAATCTCAAATCTCAAATCTCAAATAAAATGTCCCTCCCTCGCCCTTCGGCAAATAAAAATCCGATTTCTTGCACATCCCAAAAAGGTTAAGATGGCCTCAAACCGATATTTATTCGCCAAAGGGTGAGAGAGGGTGCGATCGAGAAGACAAGCTTTAGATTAAATCAAGTCCGCCCAGACAGGCAGTTTAGCCTTTCCAGTCTTTCGCAGATTGTTCGATCACGTAGGTTGCTACATCCTCAATTTGTTCGGGCTTCAAACGACCAAGAAAAGCAGGCATAGCACTTTTGCCCTTTTTTACCTGAGTGGTAATAGCCTCGATAGAATTCATGCCGTACTTCTCAAGAGCAGCCGATTTCAAGGTTTTCGCGGAGACAACGACGTTGCCGCCACCGATGTGACAAGCTGCACAGTTAGCGCTAAAGAGTTTAGCTCCTTTAGCGGCATCTCCTGCCAAAGCAGGGCTGCCAAAGCCGACGGTAAAAATTGCCAACGCTAACAGAGCGATCGATAAGAGTCTTTTCAACGAAGTTCTCCTCTACTGAATACACAAAGAGTGATTGTTTAG
>DMYK01000078.1:2508-4735 GCA_003483675.1 Microcoleaceae cyanobacterium UBA11344 | reverse complement strand
AGAATATTCAGAGCTGCGTTATGATCTCGATCTAATATCGTACCGCAACTGCAAATATGAGTTCTGACCGACAGTGATTTTTTGACAGTATTGCCACAGGTTGAGCAATCTTGAGAAGTATACTGAGGAGCAACAGCGATTACTGTTTTCCTGTACACTTTCCCAAAATATTGCAAATAATGATCAAGTCTGTGACCAAGCTGCATCGCTAATTGATTTTGCAAGCTTATGGTTTTTCACCATGTTTTTAACCCGAAGGTCTTCGTAGGCTACAAAATCGTTAGATTTTACCGCGCACAACGCCGTCTTGATGGCGAAGTCTTTGCGCTGCCTGCTGACTTTTAGGTGTTTCCTTCCTAACTTATTGATTGCTTTTTTACGATTACTAGAACCTTTCTTTTTTCGAGAAACTCGTTTCTGCGCTCGTTTTAAAGCTTTTTCATTTTTACGAAGATGCCGAGGGTTGGGAACCGTGTTACCGTCACTATCGGTATAGAAATGATTTAATCCCACATCCAACCCTACGACTTTGCCAGTAGGAATTGTTTCCTCTGTCCGTTCTACGTTGATACAAAACTGAGCGTAATAACCGTCGGCACGACGAACTACCCTGATTCGCTTAATCTCGTCAGGTGCCAAGAAATGCAAATCTCGACTACCGATTAACTTGAACTTTCCAGCAGCGAAGCCGTCTTTAAACGTCAAGCATCTTTTGTCGTTAGAAAGCGACCAACCGGACTGTTTGTACTCTACGGAACGAGTATGTTTCTTGAACTGCGGGTATCCTTTTTTTCCTGGTTTTTTGGCTTGGCAATTAGCAAAAAAACGCTGGATCGCAAAAATAGCACGCTCCGCCGAAGCTTGACGTGCCGTTGAGTTAAGTTTACCTGCCCATTCAAACTCTTTGGCCATGATGGCGCATTGTTTGTATAGATCGACTAGCTTAACCCCTTGATTGTCAATCCAGTGTCTAAGAGTTTTGTTTCGGACAAATTGCGCTGTGCGGATCATTTCGTCGATCATCCGATATTGCTGCGATTTGCCTTTTAATTTAAACTCTAGTACAATCATGCAATTATTCTCTCGTTTTTGCAGAGCATTGTATTCACAAAGTGCATAGGTTTAAGAATTGTTTACACTTTGTGGAAATTAAAGCCGTCCTAGAAGGACGGGGCTTGAGCCTCCCGCTACGCTCCGCCCAAATTTTTGGTAAAGACTTTAATCCTGACTACGGTTTGTAGTCAAGACTACATTCCTGGCTATTTTGTGATGTAATAAAGGACTAAAGTCCTGACTACCAACTTGAGATTTTGGCGATCGGCTCCTTTCACTAATAACTCACAACAGTCCTTACCCTCTACCCTTGCCTAATGCTGCCAATTCCCAACAACAAATCTAAGGAATAATCCCTTTAATGAACCAGCCGATAAAAATACCGATAAAAAAAGCTGCTATTTGACCGGTAGAAACAAAATGGTTCCAAGCTTTTTGGAAATTAGTAAAAATCTCGTAGCTTTGACCCAACAGCACTGTCGAACTTAAATGAGATTTCCAAACTAACAAATGAGCCAGATCGTTCCCATGAATTGAACCAGTCAATCCAGCAGTAATTTCCGGCATAAAATTAACTATCATTTTGATTTTCTCCTGTGGCAGGTTTAACTCTGAGTACAACCAGAGTCATGTCATCTTCATTACGGTTGCCGATGCCGATAAACTGGTGAACGCGATCGAACAAATAATCCAAAATTTTTTCAGACCCCTGATAATTTTGACAAGCCCACTGAAAAGCAGCGGTCAAGTTTTCCTCATCAAAGCGATCGCCCCTTTGATTAGCAGCATCCGTAAAGCCATCAGTGTAATAAATAATAGTATCTCCCGGTTGCAATTGCACTTGTGCTTCTTGATAACGCGAATCAGCATCCAAGCCAATTAGCATCCCTTCGAGAGTATCGAGTTGCTGAATAGAATTAGTTGCAGCTTGCCAAAGCAAAGGTGGGTGATGAGCAGCATTGCTGTAAGATAAAACGCGAGTTTTCGGGTCATACTCCGAATAAAACAGAGTCACGAAACGGTGAGAATTTTCCAAATCCGCGTGCATTACCCGGTTTAAATGTTGCAGAATTATCGACGGCGAATGGCGGTTCAAAACCTCCGCCCGCAGCATCCCCCGCGTCATCGTCATCAGCAGGCCTGCTGGCACGCCTTTGCCCATGACATCACCGAT
>DMYK01000078.1:0-2395 GCA_003483675.1 Microcoleaceae cyanobacterium UBA11344 | reverse complement strand
GACAGCGAGCAGCCACATCAAGGCCGGGAATTTTCGGGCAGCTACGGGGCAGCAGTCGCACTTGAATTTCAGCGCCAATTTCCAATTCTCGGTCTAAGCGCTCTTTCTCGCCCAACTTAGCAGTAAGTTCGTCTTTCGAGATAGCGACTGCGGTTTGATCTGCCACTAGGCGGACTAATTTTTGTCTCCCTGGCGTCCACACATATTGCGGGTCACTGCTAAAAACATAAAGCCGTCCCCGTTCCAAATTCTTCAGCAAAATTGGAGCCCCAAACAAGTGAACGTCTTGGCCCAAATAGCGACTGACTTGAATGTCGAGACTAGATGTTGGTCCAGAGGTTTCGGAAATAACTTCTGCTGCGGTTCCCGAATTGGCTGTAACTTGCCTGGTTGCGATTTCCAGCGCTTTTCGCATATCTTGGCACTGCCGTCCTTCCTGACAGTGCAACTGCTGGAATCTGACTTGACCGTTGGGTTTGAACAGCACCAAAGCTCCCCCATCGGCATCGGTAATCCGAGTAGCCACCAAAGGAACCAACTCGAAAAATTGGTTGAGATTGTTAAAACTTCGCAGGGCAAAGGAGAGCGAACTCAACATATCTTGAACGTTGTGCTGGTATCGATGCAAGCGCGCCACCAGTTCTTTGAGTGCGAAGACTGGCGTCACGTCGGTCGAATTGCGACCGGGAGGGCGGTCAGCAGGTTGAGGTGAGGAGCGAGACAAAGGCACAGCAGTCATTCAATTTTGGATTTTGGATTTTGGATTTTAGATTGTCCCCATGAATGAATCCAGGGGCTGGCAAATTTGGGATTTTAGATTTTGGATGAGATTTTAGATTCAAGGATTTTAATTGGTCTTAGTCCTGAGATTGCGCTCCCTTGTGTCCGTCCCAAGAATTTGGGACGNNATCCTCTCAATCAAAAATCTAAAATCTAAAATCGAGCAGGGCTTCAACAAACTCGTAACTAGAAAACGGGCGCAGGTCTTCGATGCTTTCCCCTACTCCAATAAAGCGGATCGGCAGGCCTAGTTGCTGCACCACTGCTAGAGCAACACCACCTTTAGCAGATCCATCGAGTTTTGTCAAGACTACTCCGCTCAATTTTGCAGATTCTGCGAAAACTTCCGCCTGTCGCAAACCATTTTGACCCAGTGTGGCATCCAAGACCAGTAGAGATTCTACGGTAGCACTAGGAGCTTTTTTATCGACAATGCGACGGATTTTGCTTAGTTCGTCCATGAGATTTTTTTTGTTTTGCAGGCGGCCGGCGGTGTCTACGATCAGCAGTTCTGTGCCTCTGGCGGTGGCGGCGACGATCGCATCAAATACGACAGCAGCCGGATCGGTATTTTTCCCCTCGTTGGCAATAATTTCGACGCCGCTACGACTTGCCCAAACTTTTACTTGTTCGACGGCGGCGGCCCGGAAAGTATCGGCGGCGGCAATTAAGGTTTTGTAGCCGGACTTTTGGGCAATGTGGGCTAATTTGCCGATCGTCGTAGTTTTACCAGCACCGTTAACTCCTACGATCAACCAGATATTAAACGTATCTTTTTCTGGGGCAAAAGTCAGACTGTAAGCGGGATTGCCGATCGCGCTTTGGGCACAGGGTGCATCGAGGATGTCGCGCAGAATAGTTTTGAGGTAAGCTAGGGCCTCTTCTGGCGGTAGCACTTCTTCTTTGAGTCTGGCTTGGAGGCGACTGATAATAATGTCGGTGGCTGCGACTCCGACATCGGCTTGCAGCAGCAAAGTCTCAATTTCCGCCACTGCGTCTTGATTCAGCGGGCCTTGACCGACGATCGCCTTAAGTCGATTAATTAAGCTGCGGCGAGTTCTTTCTAAACCTTTTCGCAGCTTTTGCAGCCAAGTGATTTCTTCGACAGATACTTGATCGGGGCGGCGGCCTTGACTGGCCAAGATTTCTGAAGACCAGAGGAAGCCTTCATCAAAGGCAAAACCGGGAATTTCTTCAATAATTGCTGCTCTGGCGGCCGCTTCTGCAATTACCTCTGGTTCTTCAATGGCGGTTTCTTTGAGGCGTTCGATGCGTTCCATTCGATCGGCCTGAGCTCTTGCCCAAAATGGCAGGGGTTCAGCATCGGAGGCGGTATCAGGGGCGATCGGTATTTCTGCGACTGTGGTAACAGGTTCGGAAATCTCTAAATTTTGTTGTATAGGAACTTCTATTTTTTCAGCAACTGGACTGGCAATTTCGGGCGAATAAGCTGCTGTTTCGGGAATTTCTGGAGTTTTTGGGGTTGGTTCGGCTTCTGTCGCTCTTGGGGCTTCTGGCTGCCCTGCAATTGCTAGAGCTTCCGAGTCGAGGGCTGCGGGTTCGGCCGCAATTTCCACAGCCTCCGGTTCTGGAGTTTCTGAAACTTCTACTGCGA
>DMYK01000399.1 GCA_003483675.1 Microcoleaceae cyanobacterium UBA11344 | reverse complement strand
CAGTCCATCCCTAACAGTTAAAAAAGTTGCTCAAAATGTGGCTACATCCGTTACTCCAGCGGCGAAAAAAGTTGCTCAAAATGTGGCCGCATCGGTGAGCGATGTTTAGGGGCTTTTCGCCTAGTGAAATGTTCGTAAAAATTTTGTAATTTACAACAGGAAAAAAACCCATGTCTAGTTCATTATCCCTACCTCAAGCTAATTTAAAAATGGCTCTCTGGCAAGTCAATGCTGATTCAATGAGTAGCAGCGATTTGTATGTGTGGTTAAATGATATCGGCTTGCCGCATGAAGTCTCGATGCGGCTGCATGAACTCGCCACATACACGAAAAAAGCTGCTAACAAAGTTTTATTCATCGGTAAAATTCTCCTGATTAAAATCATAGAATTTGTCAAAGCGCATCCCAATTTAGTTATAGGGGCTGCTGTTGGCGTCGCTGTAGGAATTTTGGCAAATTCGATACCATTTGTCGGCCCGTTATTAGCACCTTTGGCAACAGCGCTGGGTATCCCAATTGGTGCAATTGCCGGCCACCGACTCGATCAACGCGCCCAAGGCAAAGAGGTGTCTGATGATGGAATTATTGGAATTGCTCAAGACATGATTGAGATTGCCAAAGCATTTTTTCAACTACTGATAGACGTTTTCAATACAATTTTCCGCAACGTCACCACTGCTTAACTGCCCAAATTAGCAAAAAGATTGAGGTCTAATATGTCTGCAAATAAAACGCCAACCAAAGAGCAAATTCTGAAGTCAATAGAGCAACTGGAAAAAAACCCACATGATAAATTAGGCATTTTAGGAGAGATTGGCATTGGTGTGGTGGGGGCTGCCGGTGCTGGTGCGGCGGTGGCTGCTTTCGGTGGTACATCATTTCTATTTGGGTTAATAGCCGTTGCACCTCCCGTAGGATTAGTTGTTGGCGGTGCAGCTTTAGGTGCTGCTGCTCTTGTAGGGGTAAAACGAATGTTCTTTGATGGCACTTTTGACCAGGGAAAACAAGCAGAAATGCTTAAACGTTTAAAAGAACAGCTAACAGATGTTGAAGCCAAAGAAAGAGGTTCTAAGCTGGAAGACAGCGATAAAACTAAATTTATTGTTTCCTTGAAAGAACCCGTCAGGCTCAATTTAATTAGCCCGAAAGATGCTCAGGATTTAATTAGGGCCGTAGAAAGCGGTAAAATGGCAATCAAAGAGGCGATTAAAATGGTTAAGGATGTGATTGAAGCTGCTAAACCATAACTGCCTTCTGACTCCCTAACTATCTTCCTGGTAATGTTGCAACATTACCTCAGCTTGTCTTTCTAAAATATTTCGCCTCTCTTCTAGCGACATCGGCATCTGAAGGGACTACACTAGCAAACCAAGCACTTGTATCGACCAATATCATAGGGAATTTTGATCGGGATAAAGAACTTTATCATGTTCTCGACCAGAGAATGTATCTGCATTCTCTTCTAATGGTAAAGCCGCGATCTCTGCGAGAATATCGGCAGGATTTTTATGCTCAGAATGAGACGGTTTCGGAATAACGATTATTTCAACACTGGTTCCCTCTGGGAGTTCCATTGGCTGCATTAGCCGCAACACACCCTTTTCATAAATGGCTGTAATTGTCATTGTTATCTCCTTGTGTTATTTGAATTAAAATCGAAAACTAACTCAGCCTTATTATAGCGCAGAGATTCCATGATTTTGACCAAAGTGCCGATCGCACTTGATGACATAGCTTGATCCTCCTTATTTAATTTACAGCAAATCCCGTATACTGCCGAATATTGGGAGAACGAAATCCTAAAACAATCTGTTCTTTGGGGATTCCCCCCGCTACTAACTCATTGGCAATGCCCTGTTCAGTTCCATCTCTTTGAATCCAAATTTTTTCCTCAATAATATCAACATGAACTAAACATCCGTGAACTCTGATATCGTTTTCACGCCCCAATATCATTAGCAAATAACGGTCGGAATCGCTATCAAAAACCGTTTGAATCTGAATATCTCCATAAGCATAAGGTATTTGAGCATATTCAGTCAGAATTGTTTTTATAATCCGACGATAATTTTCTAAGGTTCCCATTGTACTATCTCCTCATTTTTCTCATCAAAAACGATTAAACATACTTGATAATCGGCTATAATAATTTGACCAAGCGGTTCAGACAATAATTCGCCAAAAACTGATTGTGTAATAGCTAGGTAGAGCTTTCGATCGGGTTCAGTTCTAGCGATTACCGAACGGTAAACTAAGTATTGACCCAGCGCATTCTCCAGGTCATTCATGTCTGATGCGCCCACAAAACTTTTGACTTCTACAGCTATCTTCTGTCCAGCCTTCTCAGCACTTAAAATCCGCTCTGCGCCCAAATCGACGTACATATCTTTAATTCCCCATTTTAATCGCAAGGGATCGTGGGTAATTCTCCATCCGTCTTTGATGAGGGCATTTTTGACAACATTGTGATACAGGTCTTTGGCTGGCATATTGGAAGAAATTAAATTTTAATCAATACGATTATATCCTAAATTTTCAGATGATTATTAAGTCTCGATAATTACGATAGCCTTCTAATTTTCTGAAAAACAATACTATCTCCTGTCACTGTAACTGTATATCGATCGCCCGGATTGAGCTGAGCTTCAATCTCAGCGGGAATTTCTAACTTACCGTCGGAGTTGACAGTCACAGTAATATTTGATTTCAGAATGTATTCTTTCAGGTGTTCAACAACTCTATCTTGGAGAGTTTCCGGCAGAGATTCCATCATCTCGACCAAAGTGGCGATCGCACTTGATGACATAGCTTTATCCTCCATTGTTTAGCGGACTATCCCGCAGGGAATCGCTCTTTCAAATGTAGTTAGCAGACGGGGGGAAGTTTTAGGCAGAGGGAATTCTTCTAAATAAAGTTCCGTTGCTTCTTTGAGATTGCCGATCGCCTCTTCTATCGTTTCTCCTTGGCTAGCCGTTCCCACTTCAGGACATTCGGCTACATAAACATCCTCTTCCCAATAAACAATTGCCGTGAAAGTACAAGACATTTTTTTGCCAAATTCTCCATACTCAATGTAGCATATCCCGCACCGTTTTTCAATTGCGATCGCCCATTTCATCCCCCTGTCGCAAAGAAGCGCGATCGCCTCTTTAAGAAAAGAATCGCTCATAGCCATCGTGACTGCCAATCCAAAACCATGTTACAGTTCCACCTTCAAAAACGCCAACCGCCCTATAACCCCGTGTAATTCTGACTGACCATATATTTTCCTCCGCGTTGATACACTTGAAGTGTAAAGACGGGTGAAATGGATTTTGCAGCCACAAGCGATAGGCTTTCTTAGCTTGTTGTTTGATAGTAGTATCAAGCAAATAGTATTTTTCCCAAAATGAAGGCAAAGTAGCCGATTTCATAATTGCTCAATATCTAAGGGCTTTGCTTTTCCTTCGGAAATTTCCTGTTTGGCGCGTTTTGCAGCCATAATCAGCGATTGTTGCGTGTTCTGAAAAGATAAATTCCACTGCTCTTCATCCCTTAAGTCTTCAAGATATTCTCGCAAATGTTCAACCACTTTGTCTTGGAGAGTTTCTGGCAAAGATTCCATGATCTCGACCAAAGTTGCGATCGCACTTGATGACATCAGCCAATCCTCCTAATAACTCAAGTTTTTATTCAGCATATTTGATGAGCTTATTCTCAATTTTAGTTCGATCGCCCGCCCGATCGCCACCAATATCTCCAGACTTGCTACCCTAAAGATAGTGAGATTTAATCAACAAGCAATTATGAGCGGTACTGTTACATCCCCCAACAACCTCAACCAGCAGCGATCGCCCTCAACGGCCATTACAGCCCCCAACAGTTCCCTGCTGGGCGACTTCATCCAAGAAACACTCGCCTTAACCAAACGCCTGTTTATTCAATTACAGCGCCGCCCCTCGACGCTAATTGCAGGCATTATTCAGCCGCTGATGTGGTTGGTTTTGTTCGGAGCTCTGTTTGAAAATGCTCCCGCAGGCTTGTTTGGCGAAAGCCAGAATTACGGACAATTTCTCGGTGCTGGTGTAATCGTTTTTACAGCCTTTGCCGGGGCGCTGAATGCCGGTTTGCCGATTATGTTCGATCGCGAATTCGGATTTCTCAACCGCCTATTAGTCGCGCCCCTAGCTTCCAGATTTTC
>DMYK01000403.1 GCA_003483675.1 Microcoleaceae cyanobacterium UBA11344 | reverse complement strand
GGGGAGAGAATGAGTGTCAAAGTCCCCCTTCTTAAGGGGGATTTAGGGGGATCTGAATCTGATTGTCATTGTTAATTCGCTTATTTACCTCGCCACAAATGAACGGCATCGGGGTTAATTTGCGACCTTACTTGTAGCCAATCTTCTAACAAGTAGTCATCCTCGACTACTTCAGAATGCTGTGAGTCTTTGAGAATTGCTAAGACGTGAACTCCTGATGGATAGTTGATCTGACGGATTTCAGAGTGATCTCCTAAGTCTTGAATTTTTGCTAAAGTGCGATCGACAGCAACAGTCAAATCGACAACCAAAATAATTTGACCGAATTTAGCACCTGGTTTCACACACTCTAGAACAGCCATTAGTCTTTCTCATTGTAATAGATTTAATCAATATCTGCGTTTATTTGCTTCGAGGTTCTTTGACAGATTCTCAATTTTGAATCAGATTTTCTGGCTGGTTTTCCGATTTTATAAGTTATGTATAGCAGTCGCCAAGGTGGTTAGGATACTTCCGGTCACTGAGCGTAGTCGAAGTGGACATTTCGACCCTTCGACTGCGTTTATCCTGAGCGTAGTCGAAGGGCTCAGGGCGACGCTCCGCTCAATGACCAAAGCGCCTTGGCGGTTGCTATAACAACTGACAAGAATTAATCCCAAAAATAACACTAATTGCATTCAACAGCAAACTCGTGTAAAATAGAGCAGATATGTGCATCAAATCTCAAGTTCAACAGGGTTCAAAATATGGCAACCAGAATTCAGAACCTCCAAATAACTCAAGTGGTTGATGGCGATACTATTAAAGTTTCTCTCAACGGCAAAACCGAGTCTCTGCGGCTGATTTGTGTTGATACGGAAGAAAGTTATTCGGGTGGCTCAAAACCTGTAACTGTGGCGGGTAAAGAAGCTTCGGAAATGGCTAAAAAATACTTTGCTACAGCAGACGGCGGACTTGCTAAAGTTGATATTGAATTTGATACAGATGACCCGATAGAAGTGGCTGTAGAAAAACACCGCGATCACTACGGCCGCCTCCTCTGTTATGTGCATAAAGGCGAGGAAAATTACAATCTAAAACTGATTGTAGAGGGCTGGAGTCCCTACTTTGTGAAATACGGGCGATCGAGATTATATCACCGACAAATGACTGAGGCTGAAGCTGTAGCCAAAGCATACAATCTGGTGATTTGGAATCCGAACACAAATCCAAAAATTCCGTCTCGCAATTATGCTCATTTGTTACCTTGGTGGTCGATGCGCGCCTCAATCGTCGAAGAGTTTCGGTTGTCGCAAGCAACAGCGGAAGTTTTTTCTGTGAACTTGGATTATCCAAAAATCTTAGCGGCTTCCGAGACAGCTAAATCTATTACTATTTTCTGCGATTTGCAGGCGGGAATTAATAAATGGATCGGCGGTAATGCTCTGATTTATGCGGGTTCGTTTGAGCATAAATTAGACTTGTGGATACCGGATGCCGAAACTGATAAAATGGCACCTTTGAAGCGGCTGATTGACAAGCGTTATGCTGGTCTAGGACGTGGCTATGTTTATGTTAGTGGGAAGGTAGAACAGTACAAAGGGAAGCCTCAAATAGTTTTGAGGGATATTAAACAACTTTCTGATTTTCCCCGATAATATTTAAACTAGAGTTAATTTCATCGCTCATTTTTACTGGATCTAATGTTCTTAGGAAGTACGATCGCCAATTCCGTCCCTTCTCCTGGTTTAGACGTGCAAATCAGATTTCCTTGATGTCGATCGCAATCTGATAAGCTATAGACAATCCTAAATTGTATCATCGCCAGTCTGTAGCTGTCAATAGCTGCGGCATGAGTAGTCCAAACTTCATAAAATTAACAGTCATGTGCCAATTACTAGGAATGAACTGCAATGTTCCAACAGATATTTGCTTTTCTTTTGAGGGTTTCTCTGCAAGGGGCGGCAAAACAGACATTCATCAAGATGGTTGGGGAATCGCTTTTTTTGAAGGTTTAGGATGCCGCATCTTTCTAGACTCCAAACCAGCCATTACTTCTCCAGTGGCTGACTTTGTGCGTCGCTATCCCATTCATTCAACTAACGTCATTGCTCACATCCGTAAAGCTACTCAAGGCGAAATTGCTTTGGAAAATTGCCATCCTTTCAGTCGGGAACTTTGGGGGCGATATTGGGTGTTTGCTCACAACGGAAATTTGGAAAATTTCAATACTGAAAGTGCTGGATTTTACAAACCTGTAGGCAAAACTGACAGCGAAAAAGCCTTTTGTTTGATCTTAGAAAAATTGCGAGAAAGCTTTCCTCAAAACAAGCCTACTCTGACGGATTTTTACCCGGTACTGGACGCAATTACTAAAACTTTGGCAGAGTACGGAATTTTTAATTATTTACTTTCCGATGGAGAACACTTGTTTGTGCATTGTTCTACTAATCTGCATTATATTGTACGACAAGCACCTTTTGCTAGCGCTCACTCCATCGATGAAGATGTGACTGTCGATTTTCGGGAATTGACAAACTTGGGCGATCGCGTGGCGGTAATTGCTACTTTGCCACTTACGGATAATGAAGTTTGGACGAAAATTAAGCCTGGAAAATTGCTGGTTTTTCATGAGGGTTTTCCCGTCAATTTTGAGTGAATATTGTAAATAGGACTTATACCAATTTAATGGGTCGTTGCACATATTCTGATCCCCCTAAATCCCCCTTAATAAGGGGGACTTTGATCGCGCTCTTGTCCCCCCTTACTAAGGGGGGTTAGGGGGGATCAAATTCTATGCAGCCTCACAAAAAATTGGTATTACGCATTTCAATGTAATTATGTCATTCGCAAGTGTTGCGAATAATCTCAAAACTTTGCAACACCGTCGAAAGTGCGTCAGTCCTATACGATCAGTATGCTCAGTATTAAAGGTAGAGAAATCATCTGTACTGTGGCAGTTCAATCAGATGGATATTGTAAGAAAAATTAAGTTTACACAAATTCGTCTGAAAATATGCCAGAAATGACTTCAGTACCTATTTCTCAGGTGAAACACATGGATTTACCTCATCGACCGATTTGGACTCTATCGGCTGAAGATGTCTATCAATCCTTTGGAATCAGCGAGAACGGTCTATCTGAAGACGAAGCTTACGATCGACTGGTAAAATTTGGCGCGAATGAACTACCAGAACCGGCTCATCGCCCTCTCTGGCTCAGGTTTACCGATCAGTTAAGGCACTTCATGGCCCTGCTGTTATGGGTGGCAGGGATTTTGGCATTCATTTCGGGAACCCCTCAATTAGGCTGGGCGATTTGGGCGGTGATCTGGATTAATGCAGTATTCAGCTTTTGGCAAGAGTTTCAAGCAGAGCAAGCATTAGCGGCCTTAAAGAACGTGTTACCGATGCAGGTGAAAGTGTATCGGAATGGGGAACTGAAGCAGATTCCGGCACGGGAACTGGTGCGTGGAGATGTGATGCAATTGGAAGAGGGCGATCGCATCTCTGCTGATGCTCGGTTAGTAACTGCCGAAAGCCTGTATCTGGATATTTCTGTAATGACTGGTGAATCCCTTCCTGTGGCGCGTAACGCTTATCCGGTGCGGGTGCGCGAAGCTGCCTCAATCCGGGGTGGCAAAACGATACCAGCGGGTGAACACCCCTTACAAGAGCAGGTCAATCTGGCGGAAATCGCTAATTTGGTGCTGGCCGGCTCGACGGTTTCGTCAGGACGGGGCGTTGCTGTGGTGTATGCTACGGGAGCGCAAACCGAGTTTGGTCACGTCGCCCATCTCACCGCCGTCGTGAAACGGGAACCCAGCACGTTGGAAGTGCAGGTTGCTGACATTGTGCGGATCATCACTGCGATCGCCCTCGGTATGGGAGTTATTGTATTTCTGCTGACATACCTGCTGGTGGGGATGGAGCTGAAAGAGAGCTTTATTTTTGGGATCGGGATCATTGTGGCGCTGGTGCCAGAGGGGTTACTGCCGACTGTTACCCTGTCATTGGCGATCGGAGTGCGGCGAATGGTGCGTCGTAATGCTCTGGTGCGTCGTCTTTCTGCTGTGGAAACCCTGAGCGCTACAACGGTCATCTGCACCGACAAAACCGGAACGTTGACTAAAAACGAAATGACGGTGCATTATCTCTGGCTTCCCAGCCAGCCTGCGGAGAACAGCCTTAATCCTGCCAGCCCACCTGGAGCAGTCTCACCACCTGATAACGGCCAGCAGAATTCCCATCCTTCGATCGCGCCGACTCTGATTGAAGTCACTGGGGCTGGGTACGATCCTACGGCTGGTGAGGTTCAGATTCCTACGAATTTTGCGGCATCTTGGAAAATCAATTTGTTGCTAACGGGTGCGGCACTTTGCTCGAATGCACGTCTCATTCACCTGATCACGCCTAGCCGTTGGCAAGAGATTGGTGATCCAACGGAAGCGGCTCTGCTGGTGGCTGCTGCCAAAGCAGGGCTGAATCTGGAAACCTTGCAAAAACAGCTTCCTCGATTGCGCGAAGTGCCTTTTGATTCTCGTCGCCGGATGATGACGGTGGTGTTGGACTGGCGATCGTCCACGTTAGGTCCTAGCGATCTGCCGAACCTGGCTTTTACCAAGGGGGCACCGCTGGAAGTCTTGCGACTCTGCACATCTATCTTGCGGAATGGAACTGTCTCAGAACTCACTGAATCCGACTCGAATGAAATAGTTGCGGCTAACGATGGGTTGGCCCAGCAGGGTTTTCGAGTCTTGGGGGTGGCGGCTCGTTATGGAGGGAGTGAAATGTTGAATTTGCGATCGCAAGACTTAGAGCAAAATTTGAGCTTTATTGGTCTGGTGGCGATGTTTGACCCGCCGCGTCCAGAGGTGAGAGATGCTCTTACTGAGTGCCATCAGGCAAAAATTAAGGTGACGATGGTAACAGGGGATTACGGACTGACTGCGGAGGCGATCGCCCGCCAAATTGGATTGGTGACCGATTCTGTACGGGTAGTAACCGGTGAAGGCATGGGGCATCTGTCGGATGCACAATTGCAACAAATTCTGAAATATCGATCGGGGCTAGTGTTTGCTCGGATGTCTCCTGAGCATAAGCTGCGACTGGTGGAAGCCTATAAAAATATCGGAGAAGTCGTTGCGGTGACGGGGGATGG
>DMYK01000611.1:2942-3514 GCA_003483675.1 Microcoleaceae cyanobacterium UBA11344 | reverse complement strand
GCGGCACTGCGATCGACATCTGTATCAAAAATAATCCCAAAATCAGCTTTATTTGCAATTACCGCTTGACAAATTGACTGCATTGCCTTTTTATCTTCAGGATTTGGCACATGATTGGGAAAAGTGCCATCTGGTTCAAGAAACTGACTCCCTGTCGTGTCTGCGCCTAAAGGTTTTAAAACTTTATCCACATAGAATCCGCCAGCACCATTACCAGCATCCACAACAATTTTTAACCCTGTCAGTGGCCGATCAAAATTATCGGGATGATTGACGGATTCCCGAATTTTCGTCACAAATTGGTGAGCATAAACTGAGATAAAATCATGCTTTGTAATGCTACCTTGCGCTGATGATTTCTCAAATTGATTGATTTTGGCTAATGCTAAGATATCTGCAATATCTTTTTTTTGTAACCCACCTTTGGCGGTAAAAAACTTTAAGCCGTTGCGATTAAAAGGTAAATGACTAGCGGTGAGCATAATCGCGCCGTCGCAATCAAAACCAGGGGTAATGGTACTCATAAACATGGCCGGAGTTGAGGCCATTTCAAAGTTGTAGACTTGGCTACC
>DMYK01000611.1:0-2838 GCA_003483675.1 Microcoleaceae cyanobacterium UBA11344 | reverse complement strand
CCCAAAATTGTCGCAATTTCGGGCGTGAGGTTTACTTTTTCATCGGGAACGCCTTCGAGGGCGATACCGCGAATGTCTGAACCATTTTGGAGTTTTTTCCAATTGAAGTTTTGCATAATCATTTGTTCAATAGCCTCACTATTTTGATTGTAAACTATTTTGGAGCCAATCAATTAAACGATTTTTTATCTGTATTAATCGTTCATTTGAAATACTTCCTAAACGGGCATTAACAACCGATGATTCGACACTTGCTAATCGTCCTAGTCGAACAACAGAAGCAACTTTAAGACCAGTCGCTATATAGTCAGGATCTACTAAATTTATTATTTCGTCGAATCCTGCTGTTGATTGATCGATGCGTGAGGAGACTAAAGCGAGTAATAAATCAGGATGGCGACCAGGTGCAATGGCGATTACCAATGCAGGACGAAGTTTTCCTTGTTTCAGGTCAGCTTGAGGAAAACGAATTAATACAATATCACCTGGTTTCATGGTTGATAGATTTCTTCAGCATCTTCTAAGGAATATTCAATCTCATCATCTTCGCGGAAAAGTTGCGTTAATGAAAACTCTTGCCACTGGGTACTTTCCCAGTCAGTGTATTCTGATGCTGCTATTTTCTGTTGGGTTGTTATAGACAGGGTAAATTTTGCTATTTGTTCAATAATATGATCTGGTAAGCTATCAATCTGTTGATGTAGTTGTTCGCGAGTAGTGGCAGACATAAATAAAATTTCCTCATCAAATTTGTTTATGGTAACAATACCGGATGTTAGTTAGCTGTTGATTCTCCATACTTCTCTTGATATCTCATTCTAGCAATATCTCTTAGGGTAAGACATTCTTCGGCATGACGGTGACAGAGTTTTTCAATCCAATTCTGGGGATTTTAGCCCCATCACCGCCGTGATTAAGCTCTCATTCCTTAGTCGCGTTCCACGCTGTAAATTGCCGCCAACCGGAACTCACCATTCGCGGGTACTTCAACAATATCCGTCGCCGCATTGGTCGTTTCTACGCAGATTAAACGCTGATAATCGCTATCATCAAGGTCGGCCATGTTTGCAGCAATTGTCACCCAGGGATTCCACACTACGGCGGATTTACTACCAGAGGATTTAATGCGAATACGACGATCGAGAGCAGCATCGTCAATGACTAATTCATTGGTAACATCGAGATAGATGCGATCGACTTCACCTGCGATCGCAATTCCACCCACTTGAGTTTTTTCCACACCACCATCGGCTTTATCAAGATACTGGGTATTTTCCAATCCCAAAACCTGCACGCGGTTGATATCTCCTACTAGAAAATAGGTGTGGAAAGCTTGGGTGAGGGGAAAGGCTTTGTCGCCTAAATTGCGGGTGATTAATTCTACAGTGAGAGTGGTGCTGACCGTAATGGCGATCGCCAATTCAAAGGCTTGGGGCCAAATCGCCCTCGTTTCCTCAGTATCCTTAAGCCCCAAAATCACTTGAGTTGCGCCATCTGGGGTGGTGCTGGTTGCTACCACATTCCAGAGGCGATTCCGCACAAACCCGTGGGCTGGACGCCCCAAACCTTCGGGATCTGGGCCAAACCAAGGCCAACAGATGGGAATACCGCCTTTGATGGCTTTCCCTTCCGCATAGTAGGCTTTTTCGCTCAGGAACATCAAGTCTGCGGTTTCGGTGGCGGGTTGGAAGGAGAGCACTTGGCCGGAATACACTGATATCAAGGCTTTGGCTTGGCCATTGTCGATGTGAATCATCGGAAAACCACCGTTTCCGGTGGCGAAGGTGAGGTGGTCGGCAATGCCGTAGTCGGTGTTTAATTGGTCAATGCTCATGCTGTTGGTCTGGTGAATTACTTCATAATTATCTCAGGACTTTAGTATTATTGAACCGCGAAGACGCGAAGGACACGAAGTAGCTTTGTAGGGTGCGTCGCCGTGAGATGTTCAATGAAAATTGCAGATTGTAGAAAGCGACGCACCTTACTCCTTGACCAATTCTGTGAATAAGTTGCCTAACAGCTTGGGCTTCAGCGGACGGACTTGCACTTTGTATCATATAGCGTAAACCTCCGTTCCGCTACAAGCCCTGGTTAGCTGGCTGGGTGCAACTGCCGAATAAACTCCTGGTAAAACTGCTCATGTGAGCCTGANNGTCTTTGTTAAATACCCACTCTTCTTTTGAGTATGTGGATTTTTTACATAGCTGTAAATCATTTTTTGACGCTCTGGATTCTCATGCCAGCTAATGTTGAAAGCTGCGTATTTTGGGTAAAATTCCATTTCTGAATACGCATCAATACGATCGTGAATCCACCAAGCTAATGCTGTCCAATCTTGTGTCTGCTCGTAATAAGGAATAAAAGAAGTCACAACAACACAAGCAGTTGCACCCATATACCCATTCTTATCTCTGACATCCCAGATGTGCCCTGCATAATTTGCTTCATTACTGGCGCAACTATATTGATTTTGATTTTCCGCACCTATTTTATTGACAGCACTAGCACGGAAAGCGGAACGGATGCTGATTCGACCGAGTGCATCTTGAATTGGCTCAAGCACTTTTTCGCACAGATTTTTCCCGGCGGCAATTGCTAAATCTGGATCGTCCGGGATATTGGGAATTTTTTCAATTTGTGAGATTTCAGAATACAGAAATTCACGCA
Source organism: Microcoleaceae cyanobacterium UBA11344 (assembly GCA_003483675.1). Taxonomy (GTDB): domain Bacteria; phylum Cyanobacteriota; class Cyanobacteriia; order Cyanobacteriales; family Microcoleaceae; genus Microcoleus. The sequence goes on along the minus strand of DMYK01000611.1, from coordinate 171 downwards.
TAAAAAAACTCTTTGAAAGTTGGATACGTCCTAATTCTTCCAGAGATTTTACTGTTTGCGGTTTTCTCATGTTTTTAACACAGTTGTTAGATAACAAATCATGGGCGTTCCCATTTAAATTTACGATCGCATTCTTGAATTAGCACATCATTAATACTAGCTTCACGTCTT
>DMYK01000174.1:12225-14589 GCA_003483675.1 Microcoleaceae cyanobacterium UBA11344 | reverse complement strand
GCAAGTTTTTCGGAACGGAATAAAGCTAAAGAAATTGTTGGAAAATATGGGCGGACGACGCTAGCGAGATTGGCGTTACTTGAGGATAAATCTTATTATTTTAGTCCGTCGGGAAAGAGTACGATCGCCTATGTGCCAAAAGGCAGAGGTGCGATCGCCTTGGGAGACCCCATCGGGCCGCCAGAAGACCGCAAAGAGGCAATTGTGGGGTTTCAAGAATTTTGCGATCGCAATGATTGGTATCCGACATTTTATCAAACTTTGCTGGATGATTTAGAAATATATTATGCTCTCGGCTTTCGAGTAGTACAAATTGGCGAAGCAGTTATTGTCAATCTCAAAGATTTTACTCTCAAAGGCAAAGCCAATCAAAATTTAAGAACTGCTATCAACCGCTTGACAAAAGCAGGACATCAAGTCAAATTTTACGAACCGCCTTTAAGTTCTGAATTGATGCGGCAAATGAAAGCTGTGAGCGACGAGTGGCTGCAAATGGTTCAGGGTGCAGAAAAACAGTTTTCTGTAGGTTGGTTTAACGAGACATATTTGCGGGAAACTCGCGTCATAGCCATTCACACTCCCGACGGCAAAATTAGTGCTTTTGCTAATATGATATCTTCGGGCGATCGGGTAATTGGGGTTGATTTAATGCGGCGTCGCACTGAGGTGGAAAATGGCACGATGGAGTGTTTATTTGCTTCGATGTTTCAGCACTGTCAAGCATTGGGATATGCAGAATTTGATTTGGGTTTATCGGCTTTGGCGGGAGTTGGAGAAGCTGAGAAATCCGGGCGGTTGGAAAAGGTGTTGATTTATCTTTCGGAGCACTTGAGCAAGTTTTACAATTTTCAGGGATTGCACAGTTTTAAAGATAAGTTTGGGCCGCGATGGGAAGCGCGTTATTTGATTTATCCGAGTTTGGGAAGTTTACCGGATGTTGTAGTTGCGTTGATTCGGGCCGATTCGGGCGATCGACTTTTGGATTATTTGTGGCCGGGAAGTTAGAGAAGTTCGGCAACGGATTTTGTAACGGATTTAACGGATGTAATAGAAGAAAGAAACAGTTAACAGTTAACAGTTAACAGTTAACAGTTAACTGTTAACAGCCAGATCATCTTTTAGGCTAAACCGCGAATTGGTACGCGCTGGCTTTGCAAAACCTGTGCATAAAGCTTTTCCAACTCAGTAATATTCTGACTGAGAGTGTACCGCTCGATCGCCCTTTGTCGAGCTTTTTGCCCCAAAATCATGGCCAATTCAGGATGATCGCAAAACAGTGGGAGCAAGGTTTGTAACTGACTCCGCACCCGCTGAGTATGCAAAACTATCCCCGCCCCTTCCTCCAAAACCTCGCCGTCAGCACCAGCATCGGTGGCCAAACAAGCCAAACCGCAGGCCATCGCTTCCAGCAGCGATAGCGACAATCCCTCCACCAAAGAAGGCAAAATAAACACGTCTGCACCCCGCAGAATTTCGATGCGGCGTTCCTCGTCGGCGATAAATCCGAGCCACACAACGCCATCAGTTGCGCCGTAGGACTGTTGCAGCGAGGCTGCTAGGGGCCCATTACCTACGAGAGCCAATAGGTTCCCAGGGCCAAAATTGCACTGTTTCCAGGCCTTCAGCATTGACTCAACATTTTTCTCTGGAGCAATGCGGCCTTGGTAAACAAAAATTCGATCGGCCTTTAATTCCGACTTCAACCCAGAAGGCCCCGGAGAATACTTAACCGCGTCTACTCCGTTGGGAATCACAGCGACCCGATCCTCCGGCACTCCCAACTTCACCAATATATCCCGCTGAATCTGAGAAAACACGATCGTCGAGTCGTAGTGAGCCAAAAACGGAGCGTACAGTTGATACATCAGGTGTTGGGTTCCTGATGTCAAATTGCGCAATTTGCGATCGAAGGGCGGGTGAAAAGTCGCTACCAGAGGTATATTCAATTCTTGACAAATTTCCGGTAGCAGAAAGTCTAGAGGCGAAAGCGTCAGCGAAGCGTGAACTACATCCGGTTTCAGCCGCCGCAGGGATTTCATCAACACTTTACTGGATTTGAAAGTGGGAATTGTATAAATTTGTGACTTGTAGAGACAGGGTAAGGAGACTTCGTTGCAACTTGCGGGTGCGAGGGACGGAGCAAATGAGCTTGGAGCAATTCCAGCCCCCCATTTCCCATTTGCCATACTCCACGTGGCCTTATTCCTGTCTAGTTCCGCCTCTTGGGCAAAGTGCAGAAAACTGACTTGGTATCCCCGGTCTAAAAGTGCGTTGGTGACTTCTCTAGAGTAAGTAACATTACCGCAAAAAGGTGATTTTTTTCCTAGCCAAGCGATGTGCATTCAAGTAAATTTGAGTTTGTTA
>DMYK01000174.1:1965-12143 GCA_003483675.1 Microcoleaceae cyanobacterium UBA11344 | reverse complement strand
GTTTCGGCTACCCCCGCCAAAGCCAAGGGTAAACTCAAGGCGATATTAGTGGCATTATTTTGCAGCCCGAAAACTTTTCCCCGCATTTCTTCTGGGGTTTCTGCTTGAATTGTAGTCTGCATCGGCACTCCCACTATCGCGGCAAATACACCCAACAGGGTAATAAACAGTACGGATATCCACAAATTGTGTGTAAATACAGAAAGACCAATCAGAGCAACTGCCATGCCGATCGATCCGATTAAACTGAATTGGGAGTGAGAAAGTTTGTGGCCGAGATAGCCGACTGTTGTGGCTCCAGCAGCCATACCGACACCCACAGCCGCCAGCAAAAAGCCAAACTGGGAAGCTCTCATACCTGGAAGTATTTCGGCCAGCCGCACCGCTAAAACTGCTAAGGCTGCAAAAATCGAAAATAAAATAATTAGTTGAATTAAAGCGTTGCGGACTTTAGGTTGATCGTTGATGTAACGCAAGCCGTCTTTCAAATCTGCTAGGGGGTGCGGTGGTTCGTGATCGACCTCGGTTTTTTCCCCTGTTTTCAGGGAAAGTAACAGCACTCCGGCGATCGCATAACTTCCTCCTACTACTAATTCTTTGCCAATACCGATGCCGCCACCGAGGTTAGTAAATAGGGTGTCGGCTAAAGCTAGTAGGGGTTCTCCCACTGCAAAACCAATAATTACTGAACCCATCATGGTTGTGGTGTAGAGGGAGTTGGCCGAGAGCAGGTGGCGACGTTCTACCATTAGGGGAATGGCTGATTGTTCTGCTGGGGCAAAAAATTGAGTCAGGGTTGAAACTAGGAATGTAACTAGGAGCAACAAGCAGAATCCGAGGGGCAATTTACCTAGTTCCAAGCCTTCTGAGAGCCACAGCAGCACTGGTAGGGTTAAGACTAAGCCTCCCCGCAGCAGGTTTGTGGCTACGAGCACTGCTTTTTTTGGCCACCGATCGACATAAACGCCGGCGGCCGCCCCAAACAGCACTGCGGGAATTGTAAAGGCGATCATGATTGCGGATACCCACCTGCTGATGGTTTGATCCGGGGCTTGGAAGTTGCTGGCTACGAGGGCGATCGTCAGTACGAGATAAACTTTATCTGCTAGTTGGGAGAAAACTTGGCCGCTCCACAATGCCAGAAAATTGCGGTTTTTGAGAATTGGCAGAAATCCTGTTTCTGTTTTTGTGTTGGGAGTTTCAGCAATTAATTCCGACACTTCGGCTTCGCTCAGTGACCAGGGTGGCGTGGTAATTGGCGGCCCAGGGGGCTTAGCTTCTAGTGGTTCGCTGTTGCTGTGATCCCAGTCTGTTTCTTTTGTTGTGGGATATTTATCCATTTCTGGGTCTTGTACCTTGCTCCATTGTCGATCGGAAACCGGATGAGAGTCGAAGTCGGGCAAATTTTCTCTTTCTTCCATCTTGTGGTTGGTAACGGCTAAAACAGATATTGTCAAATCAGAATCGGAAAGTCGGATCATAGGGTTAGGGGGCAGGATCGCTCTTGACGATCGAGATTCGGCGGGCTCTGAAATTCAAATTAGGGCTTTAACAGCCAAGTTTAATAATTCGTAACTTTTTTATTATCCAACTTTATAAGAATCTTTCGACTTTAGGTGAAAATACTTGCTGGTTCGGGTGGAACGCGAGTTAGGGGTGAGAGCCTGCCGATCGCTCTTTTTCCTCTACTCAAAACTCAAAACTCTCTAAATAACTATCGATCGAACTTCCCGATCGAATCGCACAACCCAAATGATACTGTGCATATTGTCGCAAAATATTTTCTACTGATACCCAAGCTGCTCGATCGTCTTTCCCCTCTGTTTTTAGTTCTGGACTAGCCAACTGTTGCAGTGCATTTAGTTCATTAGCATTAATATAAAAATCTGTCAAGTGTTTGCTGGCAGAAGTTTTCGGGGAACGGGAAGCGGAACTGGAAAAACTGCCCGTTGTTTGCGATCGTTCTATCTCTAAGTTGGCTAACTCGGACAAGCTGAAGGTTCCCCCAGAAGGTATGCTAAATCCAATTTGCCAGTTCGGAGCGCTGAAATTTGGGGTCAAGGGGCGTCTGGTGGCGCAGCAGACTTGGACTTGGGGTGCAACGCCGGCTAGGGCTAGCAGGTGAAAAATGCCCTGATCTAGGTGGGCGATAAGTAAGGCTAGGGAGTCTGTATCTGTGCGATCGGACAAACGCTCCAAACGGCTCAAGTGCTCGCTCAGCAAGCAAAATAGTTCTTCTTGGGGCTCGTCGGAAAGAGCGCTGGCGATCGCCAATTCGGCCAAATATTGAGCTCCGGCGAGTTTTCCGAGGTTTCGACTCAAGCCCGGATGGGATTCTACGGTTTCGGCTTGGGTAATTTTGTCGAGCGATCGGCCTTTGGCAATCAGCAATTCGTTGACGACAAATAATTCGCTTCTACCGCCGATGGTCGATCGTTGTTTGCGTACACCGGGCGCTACGGCTCGAATTAAGCCGAATTCCCTTGTTAAAACTGTCAGCACTCGATCGGATTCGCCGATCGGCATACTCTTAAGATTAATTCCAGTTGCTTTATAAGTTCTAATCATTTGTTACTGGTTATTTGTTACTGGTTATTTGTTACTGGTTATTTGTTACTGGTTATTTGTTACTGGTTATTGGTTGTTTGTTATTGGTAAGGGTAATTGGAACCAACAACCAACAACTAACCCTTCGACTTCGCTCAGGGCACCGCAACCAACAACTAACACAACTAACAACTAACCAATAACAAACAACAATTAACTATTGTCTAAATTCTCCCGCTGTCGGATTAACTCCGGGCCGTGAGAAGTCCCCAAACGAGTTGCACCTGCAACTATCAAATCTAGAGCTTGTTCATGGGTACGAATTCCGCCGGCGGCTTTAATCCCAACCCTTCCCTTAGTAATTTCCTTTAGGAATCGCACATCAGCAACTGTCGCCGCGCCAAAAAAGCCAGTGTTAGTTTTAATGTAGGCTGCGCCAGCCTCCATACAAATCTCAGCCGCTAATTGTTTTTCCGCATCGGAAAGCATCGAGCTTTCGATAATTGCTTTGATGGTTAGATCAGTTTCTTCACAAATTTCGGCTAATTGCCGGTGGAATTCGTCAATTTTTCCAGCTTTCAATAATCCTAAGTTAACGCAGACATCTAACTCTGCGGCTCCACTGTCGGCGGCTTCTAGAGCTTCGTAGAGCTTCACCGTTGATGTCGTTGCACCGATGGGAAAACCTATGACAGTAGAGACTTTGGGGCGTTTGCCGTGCAGCAGCTCAACTGCCTGTCGGACGTAGGCGGGATACACGCAAACTGTGGCAAAGCCAAATCTATCGGCTTGTTGGCAACAGTTTTCTACTTGCTCTGGCGTGGCAGTGGGGTCGAACAGCGCGTGGTCGATAAAGGGGGCAATATCGATGTCTGGCTGGTTTGCAGCCATTGTTTTTTTATCTCTGACGGGAACTACTTTATTATACAAAAAATGGCTGTACAATTTACTTCTAGATTAGACAGAAGCTCTAAAAATGCCAATAGGAAAGAAGTTGAAAAACCAGCCAGCCCTCTTTGATAAAATACTATATTTTGAACATAAATTTCTGAACTAACCGATCGGCGATCGCTTCAGGAGGCAGAACTTCAACCGCTGCATTTAGCTGAACAGCCGCTTTGGGCATTCCATATATGACAGAACTTTTTTCGTCCTGAGCGATCGTGTGCCATCCCCGCGATCGCAAAAGGCTGAGACCGATCGCACCGTCTTGTCCCATCCCAGTCAGTAACACGGCGGTTTCCTTGTGGTTCCAATACTGGGCAAGACTCTTAAAGAACACATCTACTGATGGGCGGTAGGGATAGTCAATGGGTTCTAGGGACGCATATGGGAGGAAATCACTTCTCGGTAAAGGCGATCGCTCAAGTTCGTTGTGCGACGAGCATATAGTTCCAATTCACTCAAGCGATCGGTGAGAATTTCCCGACATTCTCGTACTTTACGTCGAGCTGCATCCAGAACTTGCAGGCTTTCTGAATATGCTGTCAAAGAGGTTGGAGTGTTCGCTAACGCAGTATGGATCGTTTCTAGAAGTCTAGAAAGCTCTGATTGACTGGACTTGAGTGTCGTGAAGGAATCGGCAAAGGGTTGCAGCCAATTTGCCTCAACCAGCGATTCACCCGCCAACCCCATAATCCGGTTCAAATTTTCTGCCGAGACTCGCACCACCCGATCGGTTGGGGTGGCGATCGGATCAACCGTGGCAGTTTCCCCCCCGTGCGCTTTGGCTCAGCGCTGGTTTCAAATTTTCTGTGGTTCGACTACGCACGCGCCTACCACCGAGACTTGCATCACCCGATCGATCGGTTGGGGTGGCGATCGGATCAACCGTGGCAATTTCCCCCCGTGCGCTTTGGCTCAACGCTGAGTTTTGATCGACTGGAACTAGGGATGTCGATCGATCGCTAAAATTTGGAGGTAGTGGAAGGTGCAGAGCCGCGATCGCCCCGTAACAGCTCTCAAACTCTCCAGTTTTTTGGGCCAACCATTCAAGTAGATCGACTTCAGTTACCTGACTAAGGGCTTGAAGCAAATCAACGCATTGCAGTAACACATCAATTTGGTCTGAACCTAACGTAATGATCTGGTTCTGCGCTGCCACAAAGCAATCTTCCATCAAGTGCGCCAGATTAGTGACGGCATCTAGAGAAACAATTCGAGCAGCACCTTTAATCGAGTGAGCTCCCCGCATCAGCACTTCCAGTGCCTCATCAGATTGCGGGTTAGCTTCCAAGATCAGTAGTCCCTGAGTCAGGAGCGCAACCTGCGTCTCAGTTTCTTGTCGAAATAGCTCCAGCATAGAATCATCGCTCATGGTCAAAAAAACCTTGTGACTTAGGGTGTAAAAGAATAGTTCAGAGTCCAAAAAGTTGATCTGCTTGCCTTGCCAGGTAACAACCCCTTTGGTGTAAGCTTCCGATGCTTTGGAAATGACAACAGGAGCATCTTTAAACTCATTGAGATGGAAGCGGATCCTTCGCAAGGCTCAGGACTCATAGACTGGAAAGACCCACTTGTTTTCATTCTTTCCAGCCACAATCATCCGTTGTGGATTAATTGTATTGGAGAAATCTGCGGATGCGGCGACAGGCTCTAAACCGAGTAAGTCTCTGAGCGAAATACAGAGCAGCGTTTCACCGCGAATGTTGATCAACCCCAAAAATACAGAGTTACTGCGATGAGGGACGCTATGAATGGCATAAGGAGGAGTCACTTCTTGCAAGATGTTGACTGGCAATGCTAACCGTTCATTACCGAGACGAAAAATGATTATAGACAGGGTATCTGTGTCCTGAGCATTGCGAAGGATCGTCCCCTCTCCCACAAAGCGTGTGCTGTGTGGAAGCTTCTGACAAGATGTCAGTCCATTCTTTGAGATACTCAGGTGGAGCATTGCGCTCTAGCAAGGTGCGTCCAGCCACCGAGTGATCCTGCACAAGGTTCAGGACAGTGAATAACCGTCTTCAGTTCGCCACAGGTGCGATCGCCCATCACTCCTATCTGATTCCAGCAATCATTCAGGGTTGGATGGTCAAATTCAGAATCGTCTGGTATGGGTGCCTTATTCAAATAATTTTCCATTGTTCAATCTCTCAATTTTCATTGTCAAGCCATCACTTTGAATCGAGCAATCTCTGTCTTTAAGCTATGAGTAGCTTCGTCAAGTTCTTCTAAGGCATAATTTGTTTCTCGCAACGAGCCTCCTGAGCCTTGCGAAGGATCTCTGAGATGCTTGACTCAGATGCTCCATCGCTTCACTAATCTGTTGTGCTCCCATCGATTGCTCCTCAATGCTCTGGCTCACCCGCTCTAAGCGTGGGGTCAATCCTTGCACCTGCTGAATGACCTGAGCAACCTGATCGCTAATCTTGCTAACATCCGCAACGCTATCAACCACAGATTTACTAAACTTATCCATTTCCATTACGCCCGTAGAAACTGCCGACTGCATCTCCTTGATCATCAGAGCAATTACCAGAGTGGCGACGGCGGTTTGGTCAGCCAATCGACGAATCTCTCGTGCTACAACCGCAAACCCCGCCCCGTATTCTCCAGCTTTTTCTGCCTCGATCGCCGCATTGAGCGACAGCAGGTTAGTCTGGTCAGCAACCTTATTAATCGTCGTCACCACGCTGTTAATGTTGTTTGCCTTTTCATTCATCACCCCAAGTTTGGTTGAGATAGAGGTGGTTGCAGCCGAAAGTTGGCGCATTACCGTTTCCATTCGATTCAGGTCAGATTGACTAGCACCCGCAGCAGTTGCTGTAGACTGTGCCATCAGCCCAACCTGCTCCATCGATCTCACCAGTTCTTTGGAGGTGGCGGCAATCTGCTGCGAGGTTGCACTCACTTCATTTGTTGAAGCTAGCTGTTCTGTCACGGTAGCTTCTAACTCTTTACCGGCTGCTGCAATCTGAGTTGCGGAAGTGCTGATTTGTATTCCAGACTTTTGCATCTGGAGAATCAGCGCATTCAGCTTTTTGGACATATAGTGAAACGCTGTCATCAACTTGCCAACTTCGCTACCATCGTTGTTTAGCTCAATTGTTTGCTGTAAATCTCCATCAGCAATCTTCTCTGCTGCAAGCACCACCCTTGGAAGCTCTCGTCGGATGGGTGCAGCAACCAACCATGCGCTCACCAGCGTGGCAACCATTGCCAACAGCGTTCCCAGCACGATCAGTAAACTCTGAAACTGCCTAGCTTTCTCGGCTTCCACTAAATTCGCACTCAGTCGGGCTTCAAGAATTTTATGTAACCGAATGCTGGCTTCATTAAGTTTGGCAACACGGGGAATTGAAATTTCTCGTTTCGCCTCATCCAGCTTATTGGCATCGACTAGCGGATAAACACCTGCTGCAACGCGATCGTATTCATCGCCAATGTCGATGATTGCGCTGACTGCTTCTCGTGCCTGTGGATCAACAATCTTTGCCAATTCCTGCTTCTGAACAAGCATTTCTTCTTGGGCTTTAGTATAAGTCCCGCGATAGTATTGATCCTGCGGATAAAGAGCATATCCTCGGATACTGCCAATAATCCTAGTGACATCATAAGTATAGGCATCTACATTATTGATATTTTCAGCGACTTCCTTTGAGTTTGTCTGCAATTTGACTAATTGGTCAATGCCCGAAAACAGCGTGGAGCCAAGCACAATCAGGAACAGAATCGGAACTGAGAAGCCCAGTATGATGCGGGTAGTGATATTGTTCAACATGGTAAGTTTGGGGGGGGGTGAGAAATTAATATTGGTACGGTAGTTGAATTAGGAGCGGATTCCATTCAAGGCTGAATCTTTCTAATTTTTTATAACATTTTTATCAGCAATCCTTTTGATTAAGTTTCTTCACCCATCAGCAAGTAATTCTGTCGCTCATCGCTGAAAAGCCGATCGATCTGGACACATTGAATAATCCGTTTTTCATCAACAATTGTGCCACTTAAGTAGGGCGCTTCCTCAACCCGAATGCTGGAATCCCTAATATCTGTGTTTGATATACTTAGAGTCTCCGTCACCCGCTCTGCCATCAACCCTACATATTGTAGCGATTCGTTTGGGCGGGGATATTTGACGATCATGATCCGGGTACTGAGGTGCGATTTACAGGGGGTTCCTTGAATCAAATGACTCAAATCGATCACTGGCAAGACAACTCCCCGGTAGTTAAACAAACCAGCCACGTATTCCGGTACGTGCTGCACCTTTCTGAGACTGACTCGTGGAATTACCTCAACAATGTACGAACTGTCGATCGCGTAGAGGTCATTCCCAGCATAGAAGAGTAGAATTAGCACTTGTAACGATCGGTTTTTATTAAAGTTGACTGAATATTTTTGGACTAAAAACTGGTTCAATATTAGCACAGGATAACCAAATGAGCAAGGACTAAATTATTTCGTAATCTTTTCAGCACTGGCGTTTTTATCTAACCCACAATCGCCGCATAGGAGATGACAACAATATTCAGAACAACGAATGAGCCAGCCAGGATTGGAACAGCAATGTGGCGCATTAAATACCGTGAAGACTGCGGCTGTTCTGATTCACTTAAAAATCGAGTGTAGACCAGCAAAACTGCTGATATGAAGATGTAAATGATGGCGATCATGTGGATGAAATCAATCAGGGTGACAGAATTGGTACTACCCAAATCTGATGTCGCTGCTTGCAGATTCACTATAACTGCAAACAAAGTACCCGCAAATATGCCCATTCGATCGCCAAAATCTTCATCCAGCAGCAAGGCCATTATTGAGAGTGCAACAGCCGCATAAACTCCGATCGCAAGTTTAAAGAAACTGGTTTTGCTCTCGCGGTTGATTGTAATTGAAATAACTAAGCGCGAGCGGTAATTTATTTCTCTTTTGATTCCCGGACTACCAAAGCTTGTTCTCTAAGGGAAATTAACTTGCTCAATCCTAAAATCTCTAATTTTCCAACCTTCCAAATCCAGATCTTTCGGATAACCTGTGTTCGCAAAATCAGGGGAGTGAACGAAGATGGAAGCATCTAACTGTGTTTCCTCAAGGGGAATTTGCAATACATGGCGATCGAATGGATAATTTTTTGTGTCCCAGTTGTGATAGAGAGTTGTGCTCATCTCCTGTTCAGACCAGAAGAGGTTTTTACTTGCCTTAAATGTATCCGACAGATTTTCGGTTCGGGAAAAACTGCTGTAATTCTTGTTAACTTCCTTGCTATTTATAACCTTCAGGCTTTCCAAAGGTTTTGGAGTCTCAAAAGGACAAACGCTCCAGACCCAGAAGTTGGCAGCAAAGGAATTTTCTGCTGGCTTAAAATCTCGCAAGGATGTCAAATAAACTCCAATTTGACAAGTTTTTGGAGATGTAACAGCCTCCGCATGAACTGGCAAAGTTTGAGAGAGCCAGCAGCAAAAAACGGCGCTCAGCAAGCAACCAATTAGGTGTACTCTCTTGACAACAGTTCTAACCGCAGGATGATGCAGTTGAAAAAGATATCCCCTCACTCATCAACTCCCTTACTAATTGATATCAAATCCACTCTTCATCGGAATTATTCATCTCTCTGATCTCCCTCTGTGTTCTCTGCGTTCTCTGTGGTTAAATCATTCCGATGCAACGGTCAACGATATAACCGCTGATCTTACCAGCTAACGATGCTTGCAGAAAGTTGATTAATTGCTGATCGTAGGTCGATCGCCGCCGCATATAGCGGTTATAAACGGGGTTAGAGTTAGACCCATGTTTTTTGTAAGGCATTTAACTGGTTCCCAGGAATTGCCTGGGAACGAGCAAATCCTAAATCTATTGTAAAGAAACTTTGATTGAGGGTTTGATTGATCTGTTGGCAACTATTAGGACTCGGTAAACTCCCGATTCTGGCAGTTGAGCGAAGGTTTGACCTTCCCCTTGATCGAGGAGTTGTCCCGATGGAGATTCGATCGCCACATCGAGATTTTTGTTGCTAGCAGTGACTGTCATTGTCTGTCCCCGCTTACCCTGAATTGTCAGAGGCTGGACTTGGTAGCCGGACAATTTGAGTCTGAGTGTGGCTTCGTTTTCTCCGAATGCTATGGGCATTGGGCGATCGGGTTTGTAAATCCACTTAGCGTTAAAGTCGCGGATTAATACAAAACTACTTGTTTCACCTTTAGGGACGACTCGCATCCGGTAGATGCCTGACTCCGGCAACTTGCCTACCCATTGATTGTCTTTTTTTTCAATAACTCCCAAACTCTGACCACTGGGAGTGTAGAGTTCGGCTGTTAGCTGTCCTGCCCACAAAGAAAGTGTGAGTTCTCGCCCTTTGATGCCCTCAAAAATATAGGTGGTGGGTTGGTTAATGGTTTCTCGAATTTCCGAGGTTGACATCGGCTTGATGGGTTCAATTTTTGGGGTGGCGGGGCTGGCAAATGCTGTTTTTACCATCATCATCAGTAGCATCCCAGTCAGTAAAATTAGTTTTTTCATGTCGCATTTCTAAAAGTAATGAGTTGTATATGGTTACTTATGCTTACCTGTTATCACCGGATTAAATGCTGCGATCGCGATCGGCTAAAGCAGCATTTCCATAAATATAAGTATACCCTACCGACACAGAAGCTGCGGTCAGTAGGTCAACATCAAAAACAGAGCGCTCAAAA
>DMYK01000174.1:775-1924 GCA_003483675.1 Microcoleaceae cyanobacterium UBA11344 | reverse complement strand
CACGGGAATCCTGGGACTGTTCTGGACGCAGAATCTAGGATGTCTGGAGTAGTTTATGTTTCGCGGATGGGTTGGGATCGATCGCGCCTATAAATCTGAGAGAATTTTCAAGTAAGCTTGTACAGTGTTAGACAAGCCCATGTCTAGTGCTTCTGCAATTAGAGCGTGACCGATCGATACTTCTAATATATCAGGAATCGAGCAAAACTTGGCGAGATTTTGCAAGTTTAAATCGTGGCCGGCATTGACACCTAAACCGACATCTTGAGCCGCCTTAGCAGCTAATACATATTGTTGAAAAACTGATGCTACTTTCCCTTCGCGAAAAGCCGTTGCATAGGGTTCTGTGTACAATTCTACTCGGTCTGCGCCCACTTCTTTTGCTAGGGGCATTAGAGCAGGGTCTGCGTCCATAAATAGACTGACTCTGATGCCGTTATCTTTTAATTTTTGAATGATTGGTAGGAGCCGATCGCGATTTTCGGGAATATCCCAACCGCTATCGGATGTTAGCACGTCGGGAGCATCCGGTACTAAAGTACACTGGGCCGGTTTGACATCGCAAACTAGATCCATAAAAGGAGGTTGAAAAGGATTTCCTTCGATGTTGAATTCTACGGTTAGCATTTTGGCTAATTCATAAACATCGGAGGCTTTGATGTGTCGCTCATCAGGACGGGGATGGACTGTAATACCATGAGCACCCGCTGCAATTACTGTTTTTGCTGCTGCGGTAACGCTGGGGATGCCGATATTGCGAGAGTTTCTGAGCAGGGCGATTCTGTTGATGTTGACGCTGAGTTTAGTCATGGAATTTCGATTTGTTGGTTTTTGAGTAAAGGCGATCGACCTTTAATTATTTTCTATTTCTAGGTTGTTGCAGTTGCAGTCTCTCAAATTTTACCATATTTATAGATTCAGGTTGCGGGGGACTAAGAAGCCCTTGGGCTTGGGATGCTGCGCGAACCCATCGGCTCAGCATTCCCCCAAAATCGTCCATTTCAAATCATTTTCAAATGCTCGGAATCAGAAACTTGCCCGATGTCAGGTAATATGAGAAAGCATTAATTTTAACGGCGCGGCATGGCTACTATTTGGGAACTCGATTTTTACAGTCGTCCGATCGTAGACGATCGACAGAAAAAAAAA
>DMYK01000174.1:0-713 GCA_003483675.1 Microcoleaceae cyanobacterium UBA11344 | reverse complement strand
GGCACCGAAACCACCCGAAAAAATCCGCTTTTTCCGCCGCCAAATGGCCAACATGATTACCAAAGCCTGCGAGGATTTGGACATTCCCGTCGCAGCCAGCCGCCGCACCCTTGCCCTGGGCCTGTGGTTGGAAGAACGGATGCAATCATATTATCCCGCACAAGAGGGTTTTCAAGCCGCTGTCAACCCTTCGGTGCAATTTGTACCCGAAACGCCAGTTGCGCTGCCGGACGCTTTAATCGGCGAAAAATGGGCATTTGTGAATTTGCCCGCTGCCGCTTTTGATGAAATGTCCGAGTGGGATATCGGATTTGGCGAAGCTTTTGGGCTACCGATGACAGGCTTGGGCCCAGAAACGCAAATTCCGGGGCTGATTATATTTTCGTCGAGAGCCACAGCCCTCGCGGGTTGGATGTCGGGTTTGGAGTTAGCTTTTCTGAAATTTGACTCCGGCTCCCCTCTTACCCCCGCTAGGCTGATCTTGGATACGGGAGCTAACGATCGCTGGATTTTAGCTAATATCAGAGACGCAGCAACGGTCGCAGAAGGTAAAAAATTTGAGGCGGCGAAAAAGCAAGCAAAACAAGTACATTTCTTAGCAATCCAGTCAAATCCTGAATCGGAATCTTTCGCAGGATTTTGGCTGCTGCATGAATTAAATATGTAGTTGTTATTTGTTATTTGTTATTTGTTATTTGTTATTTGTAGATTAT
>DMYK01000204.1:731-2883 GCA_003483675.1 Microcoleaceae cyanobacterium UBA11344 | reverse complement strand
TAGCAGGGTTTGTGTTCCGACTCGCCCGGAATTTGCCCACACTCAGAGCGGAGTAGATTCAGGGATACTTAGATCAAGTTGGGTTAAATAGTCACCATGCCCAATTCCCGATGCCCAATTCCCGATGCCCGATGCCCCAGGCCCCATGCCCCATGCCCGATGATTATTTAATATTAGCGATCGTGAAGCCCATTTGACACTCGTACCGATCGGGCAAATTTTCCGTAGGTTTGCTAACCGGATGGCCACAGCGGAGCTCTCCACCACTCCAGCGCGGTTGGCCAGTGCGATCGGCCAGCAAACAACTTTGGCAAACACACTGAGGGGCAAGCATCTGATTTTCCATTAAAATGACTAACATTTGATACCTCCGGCAGGTTTCATACCAGTAATTACATTGTAAGTCAGGACTTTGGGACAAAGAGCTTAACCTGAACAGAATGTAATATTTACGTCAATGGGGCGAAATCAGTAGTATCTTAAAAGATCGCCAATTCCCAATCCCCAATTTCTTAAGAGGTTGATTATTGTGACGGACTCTAACTTAGACTTTCTTGCCAAAACCGATCCGCTAATTGCCGATTTAATCGGGCAAGAACTCCAGCGCCAGCGAGATCATCTAGAGCTCATAGCCAGCGAAAACTTTACCTCGGCGGCGGTAATGGCAGCTCAAGGCTCTGTACTGACAAATAAGTACGCCGAAGGATTACCAGGAAAACGCTACTACGGCGGCTGCGAATTTATTGACGGCATCGAGCAAATCGCGATCGACCGCGCCAAACAGCTATTTGGAGCAGCCCACGCCAACGTCCAGCCCCACTCCGGCGCTCAAGCCAACTTTGCAGTGTTTTTGAGCTTGATCGAGCCAGGGGACGGAATTATGGGCATGGATTTGTCCCACGGCGGACATTTGACCCACGGCTCACCGGTCAACGTATCCGGCAAATGGTTCAAAGCTTTTCACTACGGTGTCAGCAAAGAAACAGAACAGTTAGACTACGACGAAATTTTGGCACTGGCCAAAGAAAATCGACCGAAATTGCTAATTTGCGGCTACTCAGCTTATTCGCGAATTATCGACTTTGAGAAATTTAGAGCGATCGCCGACGAAATCGGAGCCTATCTGCTCGCCGACATCGCCCACATCGCCGGGTTAGTCGCCACAGGCCACCACCCCAGCCCTCTGGCTCACTGTCATGCAGTCACCACTACCACTCACAAAACCCTGCGCGGGCCCAGAGGCGGCTTGATTTTGACAAATGACTCGGAACTAGGCAAAAAGTTCGATAAAGCAGTGTTTCCTGGTACTCAGGGCGGACCTTTGGAACAGGTCATTGCGGGTAAAGCAGTAGCTTTCGGCGAAGCATTAAAGCCTGAATTTAAAACTTATTCCGGTCAAGTAATTGAAAATGCCCGCGCTTTAGCTGCACAGTTGCAACAGCGGGGTTTAAAACTGGTTTCTGACGGCACGGACAATCATTTAATGCTAGTTGATTTGCGATCGGTCAACATGACAGGCAAGCGAGCCGACCAATTAGTCAGCGGTGTGAATATTACAGCTAATAAAAATACCGTGCCTTTCGATCCAGCATCGCCCTTTGTTACCAGCGGTTTGAGACTTGGTTCGGCAGCGATGACAACCAGGGGCATGGGAATCGCAGAATTTACCGAGATTGGTAATATTATTGCCGATCGACTGTTAAATCCTGAAGATGAAAGCGTTGCAGCCGAGTGCCTCCGACGGGTAGCAGCACTGTGCGATCGCTTTCCCTTATATCCGCACCTGTTCTCGAAAGTGCCGACTTTGGTCTAATTGTCCTGATCAGTGATGGGGAATTGGTAGTTGTGAGTAGACAGGTAAAGGGGTAAAACAGTAGGAGAAAATTGAGAGTTGCTTGCTGGATTTTGGCTCCGGTTTTTACTAAAGATCTTGGTCGCAGGGGCAGTTTTAATCAAGAATATTTGTCGGGTGGGGCGAATTCGATCGCAGATATTTGTCGGTAGCGAAAGTTCTCGATCGACCAGCCCCTTTCGAGGGATAAAAAAAAATCCCCCGCTCGATTAATAAATTAATTAGTCTCGATCGCCAGTTGTCAATAAACTGCTGTTAATTAGAGAGCGATCGGTAAAAAAAACATCACGAGCCGATCGC
>DMYK01000204.1:0-619 GCA_003483675.1 Microcoleaceae cyanobacterium UBA11344 | reverse complement strand
TAGCCTTTATCGTTTCCGCGATCGTCGTGCTTTGGAGTACGCCAATAGTCAAAAAAATTGGTCTCAAGAGCGGGCGAGTCGATCGACCAGGCGATCGCAAAGTCCACCAGCGCCCGATGGTACGCTTGGGAGGAGTGTCCATCTTTCTCGGCACTATCATAGCCCTCCTAATTGTCTGGCTCTCAGGAGGCTTCATCGATGCTAGCGGACAAGTTCTCAATCCCAAAGACGAATACGAAATTTGGGGAGTCACCCTCGGCGGCATCGGATTCTTCCTCATCGGTTTAGCAGACGATTTATTTTCGCTCTCGGCCTTAAAACGCTTGCTCATGCAAATAGGCGTATCCACCATCGCTTGGTACGCGGGCGTACAAATTGAGTTTCTCACAGTTCCCTCCCTGGGGCTGACAGATCTGGGCTGGCTGAGTTTGCCAATTACTGTGATTTGGCTCGTCGGTATGGCCAACGCCATCAACTGGATTGATGGTTTGGACGGTTTAGCTGCGGGAGTTTCAGGGATTGCAGCAGTAGTGATGCTGATTGTCAGTCTGTCGATGAACCAACCAGCGGCGGCCCTAATTGCAGCAGCCTTAGCTGGCGGAACCTTGGGATTTCTGCG
>DMYK01000036.1 GCA_003483675.1 Microcoleaceae cyanobacterium UBA11344 | reverse complement strand
AGAAAACAATGCCTTTTTGGGCAGCCCGCATCTGGAAGAGGTTGGCAATGTTTTTAATAAAGTTAGTAAAATTTAACTCTGCGGGGTAGAGTTCCATTTTCCTAGCTTCGATTTTGGAGAGGTCTAAAACATCGTTGATTAACATCAGCAGGTGTTGACCGCACTGTTGAATGTTGCTGAGACTTTCTTGGTGATCGGGGTTTAAAGTTTTATCTGTTTTGAGGATTTGAGCGTAACCTAAAACGCCGTTTAAAGGCGTCCGCAGTTCGTGGCTCATGTTGGCGAGAAATTCGCTTTTTGCTCGATTGGCGGTTTCGGCGGCTAATACGGCTTGTTGGAGGGCAGATTCTGCAAGTTTGCGATCGGCTATTTCGGTTTGTGCTTGTTGAAATAGTGTCGATTGCTGAATGGCGATCGCCAATTGCACGCACAATTGTCTGAGGGATTCGATTTCTGAGGAATCCCAAGAACGTGAATGGCTGCAATCGTGGGCGATCAGCAGTCCCCAGAGCGGATTTTCTGAGGTCGATCGAGGGTTGGAAATACTTGTTTCTGCTTTTAAAATCGGAACTATTAAGTTAGCTTTTACTTCTAATTGATTGAGAAAATCAATGTGGGATTCGCTAAAATTTTCCTGATAGATGTTTTCTATAGCTCTCACCCAACCCTGTTGGTAAAGCTCAACAAAATTTTCTGCAAAGCAAGGGTATGGAATGTTTAAATCCCTGAGCGACCTGCGATTTCGGGCAACGGATTCGACAACTAAAACCGGGTTCCTGTCTGGATTAAAGCGGTAAATAACTGTGCGGTCTGTTTGCAATAATTGTCGCACTTGTTCGACAGCAGTTGTGAGGATTTCTTCTAAATTGAGGGAGGAGCGAATGCGATCGAGCATCGCGACTACCAGCCGATCTCGTCTTAATTGCTGCACCAAGGCCATCTCGGCTTGTTTGCGTTCGGTGATGTCAGTAATTACTCCCACTAGGCCGATTAAATTGCCAGTTTCATCTTTAATGCAGTCGGCTAGAAATAGAGTTGTTACCAGTTCATTACTTTGAGTTTTGATTTTGAGTTCGCCTTTCCAAGATTTGCCTTTGCGAAGGGTTTTAAGCATTTTTAACAGCACTTTATTTTTGGGGTAGATGACCATTGCTCCGCCTGCTGTATTTAGTTCTGCTGGTGTGTAGCCGTACCGCTGAATAAAGGCTTGATTATGATAGATCGATCGCCCTTTTAAGTCAGCAATGACGATCGCATCGCTGGTGCTTTCCACGGCTTGAGTAACGCGCAGCAGCGCTAATTCTGCTTGTTTGCGGGAGGTAATGTCGCGACCGACGGAATAGATTAAGCCTTCTTCACTAAATGGCGATGCCGTCCACAGCAGGCATTTGTAAGAACCATCTTTGCAGAGATAGCGGTTTTCAAAGCAGATACTGGGGGTACCGGCTATTAGTTTTTCCCTTTCGGCTAAGGTAGCTGCTCGATCGTCTGGATGAACAAATTCCAGCATCGGCTTGGCAAAAAGTTCAGCATTGCTGTAGCCAAGGGCATTTGACCAAGCGGGGTTTAAACGTTTGAAATAACCGTCAAAACCGATAATACAAAGCAAGTCTAAGGAAATGGTAAAGAAGCGATCGCGCTCTGTTTGTGCCTGCTTCAATTCAGTAATATCCATCACTAAACCGTCCCAGATAATATCAGCTCGATTTCCCTTTTTTGCCTGATTCAGCATTTCTGGTCTCGAAGCTCCTTGCAGCCACTTAATTTTTCCTGATGGCAAGACGTACCGCCACTGCTGCTGCCAAGGCTGCATGGTTGCGGCAGAAATTGCGATGGATTCTTCTAAGTCTGAGATGTCGTCTGCATGAATTCTGCTGAAAACCTGTTCCGCATTTTCCTCTATTACTTCAGGCTCTAATTCGTAGAGTTCGCGGCAGCCTGAAGATACATAAGGAAAAGATTTTTCTCCGCTGGCTGAGATTCGTAATTGATAAATTGCTCCCGGCAGGTTGGCTACCAGTTTTTGAAATCTAGCTTCGCTTTTTTCCAGGGCTATTTGTTGGCGTCTGTATTCAGTGATATCTCGAATAGTACCTACTAATATTTTACTCCCATCTGTATTTTGAAAAAAAGTTTTTTTGGTGGAAATAATATATTCTTTGCCTTGGCTGTTTGTAAAATTTTCTTCTGTTTCGTTAGGGATGCCAGTATTCAATACTTCTTCATCTTTTTCCCAAAAAACCTCGGCTTCTGCTTGGGAAAAAAAGTCATAATCTGATTTGCAGATCAGTTCTTGTCGCGGTTTTCCAAGCAACTGACAAAAAGCATCGTTTAAGATCATCCAGCGGTGTTGATCGTCTTTAACAAAAATTGGGTCGGGAATGACATTGATAATGTGGTTTAAAAATTGCTCGGATGCTTTTAGTTTGGATTCGTAGCGGTAGCGATCACTCACGTCCAACACTACTTTAATCATCCGATCGATCGACCCATCCCGACGACGAATGCAGTGCAGAGAAACTCGCGTGTAAACTATTTCGCCGTCTTTTCGCAGCCACCTTTTATCTGAGATGTAGCCATCGCTCGTACCTGCTAAAATTTGAGATAATTGTTCAATGTTATTGCTACAGTCCTCTGGATGAGTCAACTCCAACCTGTTTTTTTGCATGAGTTCATCGCGCTCGTAGCCCAGCAAATGGCACAACGCATCGTTAACTTCTATCCAGTTACAATTTTCAGGAATTGCGGGTTCAATAATTGGGACAATGATGGCAATTCCGATCAGGGAATTTTCAACTACCGAGCGATATTTTTCTTCACTTTTTCGCAAAGCATCTTGGCTGTTTTGGCGCTCGATCGCGTAACGGAGCGATCGCATTAAAAGTTCGCCGTCTATTTTTCTTTTTACTAAATAATCCTGTACGCCCACCGAGATTAACCGCAGGGCGAGCGCTTCGTCATTTTGACCTGTCAGCACCACAATCGGCACATTTGCCCCGTACTCTTGCACCCTAGCTACTGTCTCAATTCCCCGACTGTCTGGAAGTGAAAGATCTAATAAAATTACGTCAAAAGTTTCTTGATTCAAGCGCAGCAGCGCTTCACTCAGGCGCTCTACTTTCGTCAACGCTATCTGCTGGCGATCGCTAATTCCTGACAGCAAATCTTCAATCAGTTCTGCTTCATAAGCGTTGTCTTCGACCAACAAAACCTTAAAGCAGGTAGGAGGTACAGCTAAGTTAAAAACTGCTTTCATAAGAGTTAGTTATTAATCAAAAGATTATTGGTCAAGCTAACTGGGATTGCACCTGTGTTTGTGGAGGTATTTGCTAAATTGCAGCTACACATACATTATAGCGTTTCTCAGATAAATGAGGTGCTACTGGGCCTAGGGCCTAGGGCCTAGGGCCTAGGGCCTAGGGCCTAGGTGGTTCCTTCCCTTCCCTGAATTGCGAATTAGTAAGCACGTACCTCACTTGCTTGAAAACCGCTATAGCATGAGAATTGCAGTGCGAGGGAACGCCACAAAAGATTTGTTTAAGAAACATCATTATATCACAAACCAACTGTGATGTCAACGCGCAGTTGTTTGTATAACTTGTGATTTTACTAATTAACTAAAAACTTGGTGGTTCTTTAATTCAAAAAGTAAAAATCACAAATCAAAAGTATTTTCGTTGAGAGTAAAGTGAAAAGTTGAACCTTGACTCGGCTCCGACTCTACCCAAATACGTCCGCCGTGACGTTGGACAATCTTTTGACAAATTGCCAAACCAATACCTGTACCAGAATATTCTTTTTGAGTGTGCAAGCGCTGGAAAATTTGAAAGATACGTTCTTGATGCTGCGGTGCAATCCCAATTCCATTATCAGAAACAGAAAATAGCCAATGATCCTGGTGTTTGCAAGCACTGACAGAAACAACAGGCGGTGCATCTTGGCGATATTTAATTGCATTGCCAACTAAATTTTGAAAGAGCTGCACAAGTTGAGAAATATCGCCATTTACTACGGGCAATTCACTACAGGAAACAACTGCTTGGGTGTCACGAATCACCCATTGCAAGTTGGCGAGGGCTCGCTCTACTACCTGATGACAATCTGTCGGTTGAAAAGGTTTCTGACTCCTGCCCAATCGCGAATATTCTAGCAAATCATCAATTAAAGTTTGCATTCTCGTGCAGCCTTGAACGATGTTGCCAATAAACTTATTAGCTTGGCTGTCTAGTTGGTCTTTGGAGCGTTTTTCTAATAGTTGAGCGTAGCTCGCAATGGTTGCTAAAGGCGCTTGCAAGTCGTGGGATGCCACATAAGCAAATTGTTCGAGTTCGGCATTAGAACGCGCCAATTCTTGATAGGATTTCAACAGAGCCGATTCGGCGCACTGACGATTGCCTATCTCTTTTTGCAGCAACAAATTTTGTTCTTGAAGGGCTTTTTCAACAGCACAGCGGCTGCTGATTTCTTGTTGCAAAATTTGATTTTTTTCGTGGAGAATTTCTTCCACCGCTAAGCGGCTGCTGATTTCTTGTTGAAGGAGTATATTTTGTTCTTTTAGCTGCTTTTGCAACTTCCGCAGGGTGAGGTGACTTTCGATGCGGGCGAGCACTTCTTCAAACTGAAACGGCTTGCTGATGTAGTCCACGCCCCCTACGGTAAAGGCATTTACTTTGTCAAATACTTCATCTTTAGCGCTGATAAAAATTACCGGAATATCGCGAGTTTTGGCATCTAATTTCAGGTGTTGACATACTTCGTAGCCATTCATTTGAGGCATCATTATGTCGAGTAAAATCAAATCCGGCGGATTATAATTGCACGCTCTCAGAGCCATTTTCCCGTTAATAACGCAGCGGGGCACGTATCCCCGCTGAGTCAACATGGTAGACAAAAGACGCAGGTTTTCCGGCGTATCGTCCACTACTAAAATATTTCCTAATGGCGTTTCCTGTAGGTTGTTATCCATTTGATGATTTTCCTTTTTTAAGAAAAGATGTTTGTATCTATTTGAGTTTTTCTTAAACACCCAGCAGGAGAGTCAGAGCATTATTGTCCCAAGTCAATCCTTTGTCTAAAACCTTAAATCCCGCTACTTTGCACATAGCCTCCAAAGCAGAAGCTGTAGGTAGCCACCACCACGGGCCAAAGTCGTTGATGTCAAAAACTGCTTTTTCAGTTATCCCTATAAGTTGGTTGCCGTTGATGTACGGCTTCCAGTAAGCTGTTAAAATAGCTCGTTCTGCGTCGTCCAAAGCTGGAATAAACATTACTCCAGAAGCTGGAATTTCATAGCGTCCCCACTCGTTTTCTATAACTTCTTGGGTAATAGCTGAAGTGAAAATTAAATGCTCGCAAGTTATCTGACGCAAGGCCACTAAAATCTGCAAGGGATGGGGGTGATGGTACAAAACTCCTGCACAGTGAACTACATCGTAAGGATCGCCAATGTCTGCAAGCTGAATCTGAGTGATATCTTGATTGATACAGTGATAATTAGCAATATTTAAACTTGTCATGCGATCGCGAAAATCTTGCCACCAGTGTACGGAGATCGGCATGGCATCAATCATAGTTAGAGAAGTGGCACCGTATTTGCTAGCTACAGATACTTTTTCGCTGACAATTCCCCACAATCCGCCTACTTCTGCAAAAGTTTTGCCTTTTACTATTCGGGCAATGTAGCGATCGCGAATATCATGAGCCTCTAACTCTAATAATAGACTAGATTCCCCTGTTTGACGCTGTTTTTCTAAAAGTTCCTCTAATTTTTGGGATATTTCTGGATCTTTCGGTCTGATTTCTAATGCCATCAAGTACAACATTATGGCTTCCTTAAGCCGATCGCTCTTAGCAAAATTTTGTGCTACTTGACAGTAAAATTCAGGAGCCTGTAGCGGCTGCATTTCGTGATGATAGTAGCTAGTTGCTGCATCTAAACCAGCCGGAGTTCTTTTAATTAGAGCCTCACCTAACTTTGTGTAAAGATTAGGGAAAGACGGGTCAAGTTGCAGCGCACAAAGGTAGGCAGAAACAGCATTATTCCACTGGTGAATTTCAGTCAAAGCATCGCCTAAATTGTAATAAGACCAAGAAATATTGGGATTAAGTTCAATAGCGCGCTGGTAAGCGGTAGCCGCTGCTTTCCACTGTTGGGTTTTTAACAGCAACTCTCCTAAATTGTGGTAAGTCCAAGAGAATTCTGGATTGAGTGCGATCGCCCGCCGATAAGCGAGTGTTGCAGCCGCAAACTTTTGAAGTTTAACTAAAGTCAAAGCTAAGTTATAATGAGACCAAAATGAATCTGAATTAAGTGCGATCGCCCCGGCGTATGCGGCCTCAGCGTCTGACCATTTTTCTAGTTTAAAAAGAGCATCTCCCAACCTGTGAAAAGCTCCGAAAGAATTCTGGTCTAATTCAGTAGCGCGCTGGTAAGCTGCGACAGATTCCGACCATTTTTCTAATTTGTCGCAAGCTTCACCGATGCTGTAGTAAGACCCAGAAAAATCCGGGTTAATTTCAATACTTGTGCGATAGGTAATGATTGCTTCTTGCCAATGTTCTAATTTGAGCATAACGCTGCCTAAATTGTAGTAACACCAGAAAGAATTGGGATTTAATTCAATACTTTCGCGGTAGGCTGCGACAGATTCATGCAATAGTCCGCTTGCTTGCAAAGCATTTCCTAATTTGTAATGAAACTCCGAAATATCTGGCTGAATTTTGATAGCTTTGCGGTAGTTGGCAATAGCTTCATCCCACTGTTGCAACTCGGTAGCAGCGTCGGCTAATTTATAATAAGCTTCGCAACAACTGGGGTTTAAATAAATGGTACGATGGTAACAAATCAGCGCTAACTCAGCCTTGTTTTGCCCCAATAAAGTATTGCCTAAATCGAGGTATTCTTCGGGTATTTCTACTGGTGCTACCATGAGTGCTTGATACCAGCAGTCGGCTGCTTCTTCGGCTTTGCCAACTTGGGTAAATACGCGGCTCAAATTGCGGTAAAATCCTGCAAAGTCGGGTTGTAGGGAGATGGCTTTTTGGTAACAGGCGATCGCCTCGTGCCATTGTTGCAAGGTAGCGCAGAGAGTGCCGAGGTTGGCAAAAGCTTCGGCAAAATCGGGTTGGTGGGCGATCGCAACTTTATACCAATACCTTGCGTCTTCTAGTTTACCCTGAGCTTGTAGCGCCTTCCCTAGGGTTTTGCAAGTCTCGGCAGAATTCGGCTGCAATTCTAAAACTTGTTCGCAAAGTGCGATCGCGCGATCGAAGTTCCCTGTAGCTAAATAAAGTTCTGCTTGTTGCTGGAAATTCACCGGCACTGTTTCCGAATTCATTTTTAATTGTCCTTTTGAGTAATAATTA
>DMYK01000361.1:2715-6353 GCA_003483675.1 Microcoleaceae cyanobacterium UBA11344 | reverse complement strand
ACGCTGCGATCGCGCACCCATGCAACGATCTAGTATATCCAATCTTTTCACCAAACATCAAACTAGGAGATTTTCAAATGCCATTGGCTGAACTAAAGTCCCAAATCCAGGAACTTTCAAGAAGTGACAAGCTGCGGCTGATGCAGTTTCTGGCAACAGAACTGGTCAAAGAAGAAGATGCAACAAACTTTTTTGTTGCCGATCGAGAGTATCCGGTCTGGTCGCCTTACAATTGCTCTGAGGCTGCCAATGTTTTAATGAATCTTCTGGCAACAAAACAACAAGAACAGAATGATTGACGCTCAGAGATTTCCCTACAAAATCATTGACAGCAGTCTTGGCATGGTCGATCGAATGCCGTATCTGCCATTGAAACTCAGCCTGAACGATCGATCCTTGAACGTTGAGGGCTTATTAGATACAGGCGCAAGCGTTAATGTTTTGCCCTACGAGTTAGGACTACAACTGGGCTTAGTCTGGGAAAATGAGACACTCTCAGTTGTATTGGCTGGGAATTTGGCTCGATTTGAAGCCCGCGCAGTCGTTGTTAATGCTCGAGTTAGTTCATTCCCAACGGTTAACCTGGCATTTGCCTGGACACAAGCAACCAATGTACCTTTGATTTTGGGGCAAGCTAATTTCTTCTTCGAGTTTGAGGTCTGTTTCTTCCGGGCGCGTTCAGAATTTGAAATCCGTCCCAAGCAGAGTGAATAGAAATGAAGACACTCCCACTATACCGTTATCTCGTAAACGCTGCCTGACTTTGGAGATGATTCGGAAGCTCGATCGAGAATTAAAGATTCCGGTGGATAAATGTCGCCCTACATTACCAACACTAATTGCTGCTTTATTCTACGATTTATCAACAGATAAAGAAATCAAAATCCCTTCAATCGGTGAAAAACGGGAACGGGAATTGCGGTCTCCTACAGCTAGGACTTGATATGATATCTACGAGCAAGCCAACTGGTTAAGCCAACAATCCCCGTACCTTGATAGTCGGGGAGTGTCAACAACTATCAAGGCAACTCAACCGAACTAGGTTTAGCAACATGAGGCAGCCCCCAGCCCAATTTTTCCCGCAAAACGTGGAAAAACTCAGGAGGTTGCACCCTCACGAAGCGCGCCTGGTACGGAGCTCGCTCTACTTGCACCCAATCCTCCGGCCGAACATAACATCCGCCGTTCCCGTCTACCACCATTACCAGACGGTTCGGACTCGCGGGCAAAATCTTCACCGGCTCGGTGTTGGAAAACACCAAGGCCCGCGAAGCCATAGAATGGGGGCAAAGGGGCACTAACTGTAACACTGGCACTCCCGGAATAATTACAGGGCCGCCGGCAGACAGCGCGTAAGCTGTCGATCCAGTCGGAGTCGAGATAATTACCCCATCTGCGGCAATGTCAACAGCGGCGTGCTGCCCGATCGCCACTTCAAAATGGCACATACAAGTCAGGGGTTCCCGATGCAGCACCATTTCATTCAAACACAGCGCTTCCCAGAGGCAGTCGTTGTCCCGAAACAGTCGCACTGCCAGCATTGACCTTTCTTCTATTTCGTAGTCTCCGGCGATCGTCTTTTCCAAAGCTTGTGGGAGCAAGTTCAGATAAGTCTCTGTCAAAAAACCCATGTGACCGGTATTCACAGTCAGCAATGGCACTCCGATGGGAGCGACTTGGCGAAACGCAGACAGCACCGTGCCGTCGCCTCCTAACACCACTGCAAACTCCATGTCGCTATCAAAACCAGGGGGGACGAGTTGGTCGATCGGAGTGTGGCAGATGGGGCGATCGGGGCTAGAATAGCCCAAAATTCCCCCGGAACCGGAAACCGCGCAGACATCCCAGCCGCGGGCATTTAGCTTGTCTTTCAACTCCTCAGCGACGCGACAAGCTATAGGTTTAACGTCGTTGTATATAATCCCAGCTTTCGGCACTTTAAAATGTAAAAGGCATTTTTTGTTTACTCCGTTTTTTAGTTTTAAGCTGCTCGTACTCTATTTCCTTGAGCTTCTTCATAATCAGACCAAAGTATTCTTCGAGATAAGATTCCAAAGTAGTAGTTTCTTTGGGGTCTAATCCGAAGACACTGTAAACGTCATCCATCGGAGCTTTCAAGGGTTTTCCGGCGGCCAAAACTTCTGAAAAAGCCAATCGGTCAGCTACGTTCCAACTCCACTGAAAGAACTTAGCAAATTCGCGAGTAGCCCGCAATAAGGCATCTGGGGTGCGCGTGATTTTGGCTTGCTTCCCAGACAGTCGCTCGCACAAGCGAACGATTTCGTCAGCATCCCAAGCGCGATTACCCACTACCGGGAAAGTTTTTTTCTCGGTTTCGGGAACGGAAAGGGCTCGGACGGCAAACTTAGCAATATCCTGAGTGTTCATGTAGGCCAGGGCCGAGGGCTTCTTGGGCAGCCAGACTCCCTGATTGTCTAAAATCGGCATTGCATAAAGGCTCAGCAGTCCTTGCAAAAACCCACAAGGTCTCAATATTGTGTAGTCTAGACCGGATTCTGCTAAAAACAGCTCGGTACAGCGCTTGATTTCCAACAGGGGCACTTGGGGATATTTCTCGGCGTCGAGAAAAGAAATGAATACGTAACGCTTGATGCCGGCTGCTACTGCTGCTTGAATCAGCGATACTTTTCCATCCCAGTCTACTCTTTTGATGCCCACAGAATCGGCTGCGCTGGCTGTTGCTGCATCGATAATCGCCGTAACGCCTTCTAGTGCAGGAGTCAGGCTGTCTGGCTGGCACAGGTTCCCAGGTACGAGTTCGGCGCCCCATTCTTTCAAAAAGGCCGCTTTTCTGTAACTCCTGACTAAACAGCGCACCTGATAGCCCTCGTCTAGGGCGCGGCGGGCTATTTGGCGGCCGAGAGTGCCGGTGGCACCTACAATCAATAAAGTCATCTAGGGATTAATTACGAATCTTAAACTTTCTATAAGATGATATCAGGTTTGTCTCAGTTTTGTATAAAAACTTAACAAAAACCTGAAGAACTCTCATTTCGAGGTTGAGATCGAAGGCAGATGCCAGAAGGCCAGAAAAATTCTGCCTCCCGCCATGATATATGTGAAAAATTTATTCTTCGCCGCCTTGTAGTTTGAGCAGGAGGAAGCCCCCACCTATACCCACGAAAATTAGGGAAAAGGACAAAAAGGCTGCATTGAAAATTTCAGGATTCATAAAAACACTCGGTAAGTTTAGTCGATCGCATTAAATTAAGATAGTATCATTTCGGGCGATCATCTACCAGAGTGCTAGAATCTCATTGCTGAAATTGTTGTATCATTCTGGAGAAGATCACGAATGCATCCAGAGCGTCCTTTAAATCTAGCTGTAACTCTTGGAGATCCGGCGGGAATTGGGCCGGAGGTAATTCTTAAGGCTTTGGCCGAACAGCCGTCACTGAGCAAAAGACGGTCACTGAGCGAAGTCGAAGTGTTGAGGGTGACTACGATCGGCTCTAGGCTAATTTTGCAGCAAACTTACGACAAACTGCGATCGTCCGATCCGACAGCAGTTTTGGCAAATCCAGAAGCATTAGATATTATTGATGTCGAATCCGACAGTACATGGGGGGAAATTGTCCCTGGTGTCGGGAATGCAGCCAGCGGGGCGGCTAGCTTTG
>DMYK01000361.1:0-2685 GCA_003483675.1 Microcoleaceae cyanobacterium UBA11344 | reverse complement strand
GTCACCGGGCCGATTTCCAAAACTTGCTGGCAGGCGGCTGGTTACAATTATCCTGGACAAACAGAACTTCTGGCATCCAAGGCGCGATCGCAGCGATTCGGAATGCTGTTTGTCGCCAAATCTCCCCACAGCAACTGGATGCTGATTACTTTACTGGCTACCACACATATTTCCCTACGTCAAGTCCCAGATGCTTTGAGTCCAGAATTGCTGAGCGAAAAACTCGAATTGCTGATCGAGTGTTTGCGGGCAGATTTTGGCTTAGAAACACCGAGAATTGCGGTTTCTGGCTTAAATCCTCACAGTGGCGAAAATGGGAAATTGGGAAATGAAGAGCAAGATTGGATGATACCTTGGTTGGAAACGCAGCGCGATCGGTTTCCGAGTGTGCAGTTAGATGGGCCCGTGCCGCCTGATACCCTGTGGGTAAAAGCCGGTAAAGCTTGGTACGGTTTAGCCGAACCGGCTCACGATGCTTATTTGGCAATGTATCACGATCAAGGCTTGATTCCAGTCAAATTGATGGCTTTCGATCGAGCAGTCAACACTACGATCGGTTTGCCATTTGTCCGCACATCTCCCGATCACGGCACTGCTTTTGATATCGTAGGTAAAGGGATTGCGGATGCCTCCAGCATGAAAGCAGCTTTGCAGCTTGCTGGGGAGTTAGCAAGTCGCAGAGCAGTAGTTAAAATGGGGCGATCGGCGCGATCGATTTAGTACCCTGACGCTGTGGAAAGTTGCGTTATTCTGGATTTTCCCAGGGGCTTGTCGGCCAGCAAGATGCTAATTTCTTTTCAGTTAAAGTCAAATCTGGGTAGCAACACTATGGCAGCATTTAATGAAGATTCAGGAGAAATTAATGGTTCAGAAGGATCGGTTTCTGAGCCAAATATGGCAATTCCTAAAGCGGGAGATCAACTTCAGGAATTGGTGGTTATACTGACTGAATTGCAGTTATTAAAGAATTCACAAAAGACATCCAGACAGCTTAACTTACCGCCCTCTGAAAAGTCCGCAGAGCGACTTGAGGAAAATCGCGATCGGGAAAATCAGTGGTCTTTTGTGATTGAACCACCTGCTGTTCAACCGGAAATAATGAAAGACAGTGAAGAGATAGCAGGGGCAAAAAATATCAACGAAGATTCGGATTTATCTAGAACAGCAGCAAAGCTAGTCAGAGATGAGCGATCGTCGGAGGAAGAATTAGAACAGGCGGTGCCACAATTTAAGCAGTTGCAGCAACTGCTGTTTGGGAGAGATTTACCTGAGTTTTACAGCAATGTTTTGAGTGTACAACAGAGGTTAGAGAATTTTGAAAGGTTAATGTCTGAACCGACAGAGTTGATGAATTTAGTGAAACCGTTAATTTCCGAGTTTTTGAAAGAACAGGTTGAGGTGTTGCAGTCAGAATTTCGGGGGGCGATCGAGGCTAGGGATTCTAGAATTGATACCAGGTCAATTGAAGCAAAATTAGCAGATTTGGAAAATAAAATCGCTGATTACAACACTTCGGCTAGGTGGTCCCTGAGCGAAGTCGAAGGGTGGCCCCTGAGCGAAGTCGAAGGGCTCAGTGACAACCGCCCGCTTGATAATTCAGAAGAATTAATCAAACTGTTGATGCCAATAATTGGCGAGTTNNAAGTTAGAGATAGCATCGGCGATCGCACCAACAGTCAATCAAGTAATTCATCATCTAAATGGAGTCGATGAAAAAGTATTAATAATTGACAATAAATTTGCGGATCTTCAGCAGAGATTCCTGGCTCAGCCACAAGATTTAGTAAAACAGCTAGTGCCGATAGTTGGCGAGTTGCTGGAGCGGAAAATTAGTGAGTTAAAGTTAGAGGTGATCGAGGCGGTTACACCGTCAGCGCAGGTAAGAATTGCTTGGGTAGAAATAGAACAAAAAGTATTAAGTATCATAGCCAGCAGACTGGCAAGCCAACAGTCGCAAATTCAGCAGCCGGCAGAGATTATGGCTCTGCTAATGCCAGGAATAGTTGAGTTACTGAACCGGAAAATAGATGAATCAAAATTAGAGTTGAAAGCGCAGATCGGACCGCTTGAAGCAGCGATTAATCAACAAGAAGTCGCAGTAACATTGGCCAATATCGAAACTAAGGTAAATCATCTCCAACGCAAGCAAAACTCTCAGCCAGAAGAGATCATGGCCAGGCTAATGCCATTAATGATCGAGTCGCTAAATCGCAAGATCTATGAGACAAAGTTAGAGGTAAAAGAGGCGATCGCACTGGCTGTCAGCGCCGCAATAGATCAGAGTGGTATTGCAGCACAAGTATTAAGAAATGAAAATCAAATTGTGGAAGTTCAGCAGCAAGTTTTCGCTGAAATAGAAGGGTTGATGGCAAGGATAATGCCAAGGATTGTAGAGATGTTATCCCGGAAAATAAGCGATGCAAAGCTAGAGATTGAAGCGGCGATCGCCCCCGCTGTGGATGCAATCATTCAGAATAAAAGGATTGAGGAAAGACTTGGGAAGATTGAACAAAAGATTGTCGCGATCGAACACCGGATTTATGAATCTACAGATTTGTTTACGGATTTACTGAAACCTTTGATTGACGAGCTGATGGTTAGCCATCACGCCCAACTGGAACAATCTGTGATCGAATCAATTTTACCTTTATTAGATGAAGTTGTAAATTATAATTATAAACTTAA
>DMYK01000038.1:2688-11114 GCA_003483675.1 Microcoleaceae cyanobacterium UBA11344 | reverse complement strand
CAGCATCATTAGCCAAATTAAACAAAGGATTCGACAAAATACCCGCCAAAGTAGTCCCAACTAGCGTCAGTACAACGGTGACTTGCAAAGGCCGCATTCCTTGAAGGTTCCAGCGAATTTCGGGATAATTCTTGACAACATCTGACATCTCTTGAGGTTCCTTGACTACCATCATCTTGACGACGCGGATGTAGTAGTAAATCGAAATTACGCTGGTAATTAATGCCAGGATAACTAAGCCGTAAAGTCCAGCTTGCCAGCCTGCCCAGAATAGATAAATTTTGCCGAAAAATCCAGCTAGCGGCGGAATTCCGCCGAGGGAAAGCAAACAAATACTCAAGGCCAAAGTTAACAGCGGGTCTTTTTGATACAAACCTGAGTAGTCGCTGATTTGGTCGGTTCCAGTCCGCAATGAGAACAGAATGATGCAGGCGAAAGCGCCTAAATTCATCAACAGGTAAACCAACAGATAAAAGATCATGCTGGAATAACCGGCTTCGGTTCCTGCAACCAAACCAATGAGCACAAAACCGGCTTGGGCGATCGAGGAATAAGCTAAAAGCCGCTTCATGCTAGTCTGGGCAAGTGCTACCACATTCCCTAACACCATGCTGAGAATTGCTAAGGCTGTGAATACGAGATGCCACTGTTCTATAAGTCCGGGAAAAACCGTAGTTAACAAGCGGATTGCTAGGGCAAAACCGGCTGCTTTGGAACCGACAGAAAGGAAGGCAACAACTGGTGTTGGCGAACCTTCATAAACGTCTGGTGTCCATTGGTGGAAGGGAACCGCAGAGATTTTGAAGGCGATTCCGGCGATCGCAAATACCAAAGCAATCACTAAACCCAGAGATTGACCGTTATTAACAGTAGAAAGATTAGCCGCGATCGCACTTAACGTAGTTTCGCCACCAGATAACCCGTACAGCAGCGAAAGCCCGTAGAGAAACACCGCCGAAGAAGACGCGCCAATTAACAGATATTTCAAAGCCGCTTCATTGGAACGCGGGTCACGTTTTGTGTAACCCGTCAGCAAATAAGACGAGATACTCAGGGTTTCCAACGAAATAAAAATCATCACCAATTCATTAGCACCGGAAAGGAACATTCCCCCCAAAGTAGCGCTGAGCAAAATGCCGATAAATTCCGCTAAAGCAGTACCAGTTTGCAATACATAGCGGACGGATATCAAAATAGTGACAGCCGCAGTCAAAGCAATAATTCCGCGAAATACTAAACTCAAGGCATCGCTGTTAAAACCGCCCAGAAACGAGATAGTATTAGTGTTGTCCGCTTGCAAACACAAGGCACCGACGGCAGCCAGCAAACCGGCAACGGCGACGTAGGGAGTCCAATTAGAGGAACTGCGGCCTACGATTAAGTCGCCCACCAGTACAACCAAGAGGGTGACGATGACTATTCCCTCTGGCAATATAGTTCCAGCATTTAGCTGGGCGGCAAGAGTAGCAAAATCCATATTTTCAGACAAGTTGGGTAATACAGGCCCACAAGCCTGTAATGGGCAGTGAGCTTTGAGAAATTCTTGACCAAACTGGATTGTATCGCGGAATCCCCCTCGCGCTCCCAGTTTTGCGGGTGTTTGTTGCCGATCGCCGATCAGGCATCCTCTGTGGCGATCGGAAAGCGAGTATAATATCGATCGGCGAAACGGTGCGTGCCAAGTCCAACCACGGTTGAAGCAACGAGTCCGATCGCCTCTTTCTGGCTGCAACTGGCTACAAGTCAATCAGGTAGCGGAAATAGTTAAAACTTCGCCCGGTAGGCGCCCTTGAAGTCGAACCACAAATTTTTAGCAAATTCTATGGTAAGATTTATGTAATTACACTTGACGTAGAAATGTTCCTATTTAGCAGTCGTAACCGTAGCAGTTAATCTTAACTATACTTCTCAAAACTGTTCCAATTGTGGGAAAATTGTTGAAGCGATCGCCAGCAAACGGTGCGTGCGAAGTCGAACCACAAAAAATCTCTCTCGTCCAGAACTCATAAAGGTCATCCGCAGCGGGGATACCCAAAATAGAGACTGGAAGGTGGCACGAAACATATTAGATAGAACAAGCATTAATTACGGCGGGTAACGTCGGAACTAACGCCTCAATCGAAACCGATACTTGGGTGAGGAAACTCATCCAAGCTGCATCAACTCGTGTTCAAGTGAAGCAGGAAGTGAACTTCAGATTTACAATGAGTAGGTTTGAGTGAGTTTCACAGAACGCAAAAGAATTTCTTGACATTCCACGTCATGTAAATCCAGCCTGTACAGGCGCGGGCAACATTCATTTCCTCGCTTGTCACGCTTGTAGGTTGTCGCCAACCTTTCGTCGAATTTTAATCTCAACAGTAAATATGAAAGATCTCACTCGTTATCGAAATATCGGCATCTTCGCCCACGTAGATGCTGGCAAAACCACCACCACCGAAAGAATCCTGAAACTGACTGGTAAAATCCACAAAATTGGTGAAGTACACGAAGGCGCGGCGACGACGGACTTCATGCCACAGGAGCAAGAGCGCGGGATTACGATTCAGTCTGCGGCTACAACTTGTTTTTGGAATGAACACCAACTGAACATCATTGATACCCCTGGACACGTCGATTTCACCATCGAAGTCTACCGCTCTCTGAAGGTGCTCGATGGTGGCATTGGTGTGTTCTGTGGTTCAGGTGGAGTCGAACCACAATCTGAAACCAACTGGCGCTACGCTAACGATTCCAAAGTTGCTCGCCTCGTCTATATCAATAAGCTCGATCGCACCGGTGCAGATTTTTACCGAGTTGTCAAGCAAGTCGATAAAATCCTCGCAGCTAAACCGATGGTAATGGTACTGCCGATCGGCATTGAAGAAAAGTTTTGCGGCGTAGTCGATTTGCTGACCCGCAAAGCCTGGATCTGGGATGACTCCGGCGATCCGATGGGCTATGAAATTAAAGATGTACCAGCCGATATGGTCGATGATGTCGAGACTTGGCGCCAACAGTTGGTTGAGCTGGCCGTCGAGCAAGACGACGCTCTGATGGAACAATATCTCGAAGGCAATGAGCCGAGTATTGATGACCTCAAGCGCTGCATTCGCAAAGGCTGTCGCGACATGGTATTTTTCCCGACCTACTGCGGCTCGTCTTTTAAGAATAAATGCGTGCAGTTGGTTCTCAATGCCGTGGTTGACTATCTGCCGAACCCGATGGAAGTAAAACCACAGCCAGAAGTCGATCTCGATGGGAATGAAACCGGCGAATTTGCGATCGTCGATCCCAACAAGCCATTGCGAGCACTCGCATTTAAGATCATGGACGATCGCTTCGGTGCTTTAACCTTCACGCGCCTGTACTCCGGTAAGTTGTCCAAGGGCGACACCGTACTCAACACCGCCACAGGCAAAACCGAGCGCATCAGCCGTTTGGTGGAAATGCACGCCAACTCTCGCGAAGAAATTGAATCCGCTCAAGCAGGGGACATTATTGCGATCGTCGGCATGAAAAACGTCCGCACCGGACACACCATCTGCGACCCCAAAAATCCCGCAACCCTAGAGCCAATGGTCTTCCCAGAACCCGTAATTTCGATTTCGGTCAGACCGAAGGTGAAAGGCGGCGAAGAAAAAATGGG
This sequence comes from Microcoleaceae cyanobacterium UBA11344, assembly GCA_003483675.1. Classification (GTDB taxonomy): domain Bacteria; phylum Cyanobacteriota; class Cyanobacteriia; order Cyanobacteriales; family Microcoleaceae; genus Microcoleus. The sequence goes on along the minus strand of DMYK01000038.1, from coordinate 7,486 downwards.
AGCAGCCCTCACCAAGATGGTACAAGAAGACCCATCCTTCCACATGGTGACGGATCAAGAAAGCGGCGAAATGATTCTCAAGGGGATGGGCGAGTTACACCTCGACATCAAAGTAGACATTCTCAAGCGCACCCACGGCGTCGAAGTAGAAGTTGGCGAACCACAGGTAGCCTACCGCGAGTCGATTACCAAGCGCCTCGAAGACGATTACACCCACAAAAAGCAATCCGGTGGTTCTGGTCAATTTGCCAAAATCGGCTACGTGATCGAGCCTGGTGAGGTTGGAAGCGGCTTCATATTTGAGTCAAAAGTGACCGGTGGTAGCGTGCCGAGAGAATATTGGCCAGCAGTCGAAAAAGGCTTTGAAAGCTGCATCGACAAAGGCGTCTTGGCTGGATTCCCCTGCCTAGACTTGAAATTCACGCTCCTAGAAGGCGGTTTCCACCCCGTTGACTCGTCAGCAATGGCCTTTGAAATTGCTGCAAAAGCGGCTTATCGGCAATCAATTCCGAAAGCGGGGCCTCAGTTGCTCGAACCGATTATGAATGTCGATGTATTCACTCCAGATGATTACATGGGCGATGTCATCGGCGACCTCAACCGCCGCCGGGGGATGATGAAATTTCAGGAAACAAACCAGACAGGAGCAAGGATCAAGGCAGATGTGCCGTTGAGCGAAATGTTTGGCTACATTAGCGACTTGCGTACTATGACATCTGGGCGCGGACAGTTCTCCATGTCGTTCTCCCACTATTCTCCTTGTCCAAGTAACATCGCTGAAGAAGTGATCAAGGAAGCCAAAGAGCGTCAAGCTGCGAAGTAGTCGATCGACCCTGCGACGGGTTCCCCGGCTCAGCCTGGGAACCCATGTCACTCTTGCTCTGCTTCGATCGCACAGGAAAACAGGAGACTCTGCCTCCTGTTCTGCGTCCCCCGTCGGAGAAGCTCCGCACCTACAACGCAAAACGTTCTTTTGCATAATCCCTCAGCAGGGGTTGCAAGCATGAATGAGCAGCCGTCCTTTCGATGAGCGATCGCGCTTTCAGAGATTTCAGAGCTTCTAACAGGACTATTGTGGGGATTGAAAGTGAAATTCGCGATCGCAAGTCTGAAAATGAGAGGGGCGTATCCTGGGTTGCCAGAACTCTCATCACGTCTTTCTCTAGAGCTGACAAACACTCAAACTGTGAATCTAACACCTCACGAATCTCATCAAAAATCATCGTGTTTTGTCTTAAGAATTCTGTGATGCTTCCATCAAATAAACGCTGAATGGTTGCGGCAACAATGCTTAGAATGAGGGGATTGCCACCGTAGTAGTCAACTAAGCGAGTCCATTCGGCAGCCTTGCACTGGAATGAGCCTCTAGTGCGAAACATCTGTTGGATTTCTGCAAGCTGCAATCCTGGGATGCTTAAGGAACGGATTCCTAAATTCTCCCCTGACATATACTGGATCGGTTTCGGTTCTACTCGGCTGGTTAACACCACACAGCTTTGACGAGCCGTCCCAGTTGCGGTGCACTGAGCGTAGTCGAAGTGTCGTAAAAGCTCGCAATACATCTCATCGTCAGCAGGGTGTTGTTCTGTAGAACCATTCCTCGAAGCGGTTTGTGGGGTATGCCCTGGCAGAATGGATTCAACGCTATCGAGAACCAACAAACAGGGTATTTGTCTCAAGGTATCCATCAATTGCAGCATTTTAGCGCCGATGGGTTCTGGAATTGTTGGGTTGGACGGGGGGGCGAGGTGGCGAATTAGGTCGTCTAGGAAATCGCTGAAGGGCATGGGGGAGTGCGATCGCCCGATCGGTCGGAGACTGCGCCAAACCACGGATTGAAATTCATGCTGCACCTGTTCTGCCAGTTTAGTCGCCAGCCAAGTTTTACCGATGCCGCCCATACCTAAGAGAGCGATCGAACGACAGCGATGTTCTAGAACCCATTGCTGCAAAGTAGCTAATTCGGCGGTACGACCGTGGAACACTGAAACATCCGGTGCCAGACCCCAACTCACGCCATTCTTCGGGGGAAGCGATTCCGTAACCTGTGCTCCATCGGACGGTGCGGCAAGACTTGGCTCAGTCGTTTCCCCATGCCGGATAGGGGACAGATAATCGCTGGGTTCCAAGGTGAGGTCAAAAGCGCTGAAGTAGCGCAGGAGGGTTCGTAAATCGACACCTGCTTTCCGAGCGTGGACTTTGCTGAGGGTATGGGTCGATAGCCCAGTGTATTCGCTTAAAGCTTCTAAGGAACAGGATTTGGTGTAAGGGTTCCAATTGTCTGTCTGAGATATTGCTGTTTGGAGTTTTTCAAATCCTTGCTGGGTAAGGATATCGGTCTTTCTGCATCGCGGTTGAGGTTGGAGCATAAGGAAATATACGCAAGCCTGTTAGCTAAGTAGATAGATAGGTTAACGGGACTTTTCAGTGAAGATCGGTAATTTTACATATAACTTAATCAAGTGTGCATGGCTTTTGGAAAGGGCGATCGACACTTCGACTACGCTCAGTGCGCCGCCTGGAAACCTTATTAATAAAAGTTCAGAGGAATTTGTTACGAAGTGTGTAAAGTTTCCTGCTTAAGATCGATACCTCTGAATGAAAATCTCTTGCTGCATCTGAAACTGAGATGGGGACTGGCTTTGGGGATTTGCTGGTGCTAAATCCTTAACTTTCTTCTTAAAGTTGCAAACTTAGCTGGTGATGGCGGCAGAAAATTCGCATGATAGTAGCATAAGCGGATGCACTGTTAAGTCCTTGTTAGCTTGCTGTGATTTTGAGTGCCTCCCCTTCCCATTTTAACTAATCATGAAGGAGTCAACTAATTATGAATTACACAGTTACTATCCAGATGAATCAGGAGACCATTAACTACTTGAAAGACAATACATATACCCTATATGGGTTCAAGGGCGTTGTATCATCGAACCCCAAGGCTAAACCCTCTACATGGTTTACTCTGGAACCTGGCACCGCGGAGTTTGGTACCGTAACAAACATCGCATGGACTTCTCCCCTGTATATAGGGAAATGTAAGTTAAGGACATCATCGGGTGGCCAAATCGTCACTGCTAAGTCACCGTGGCCGAGTTCTCCCGGACAGTCTGTAGGCCTAGGAAAAGCCTATGCTTACGAAGAAAATGGCTGGGATTTGGATCCCAAAAATGGCCCAAGTGATGCCTTTGAAATCCGAAACCATGTGAAGATTGGAATTTCAAACTATTATGTTGGATCTACACTCGTAGCAACAGGAGACGAGTCTCCCATCATTGTTGTAGATGCACTCTGCGATGGGGGAGCTACGTTTACTCCCATTGAGACAGTCGCGTTCATTCTTGCTCAGAAAAAATATGATGCTGGAACGCTTATAGTTGAGGCATTTAGCGGTGGATCTCTGGTTACCTTTGTAGGGGCGGCCAACCAAGCCACTATAACTTATGACCTTCATGGGGAGGGTTGGAAACCTGTAACCGTACCATCCCCAGCACAATTTAGCAAGTTCCGGTCAGGAACTCCCCTCTATCAGGCAATGACGGGAGCCTCGCAGCAGGCCTTGGCAGTTGCTGCCGTTCAGCTTGAAGCTCTTCTCTCGTCTTACAGACAGACATTAGCTAATTTAGAGTTGCATTCTAGCCTCGCCGAGGTTAAAGCAGTAAATTCCTACTCAGTCCCAACTACGAATTCGTTGGCCTATCGCGTGTCATTCCTGCTGAGAGGAGTAATTCAAGCATCTCTTGAACCAGGTGAAGCACAGACACTCAATATCTCATTCGACAGCCTGATGCTGGTTAACCCTCCTGCAGCACCGAGGGTAGTATATCAGAATCCTCCAGCGGCCATTACTGTTTCGCCAGGCAGTGTAGCCTTTCTATCTGCTGACGCGGCTGGTAGTATAAAATACTCCTACGCCATGCCCGAAGAGCAAGAGACAGTGGTGTTGTTCACATAGTGAGTGTGATCGCATCTCCCAATATACAAGGGTGCGTTGAAAATCCCAATTTAAATGCGTGTCAGCTTACCAGATGTAAGATGCTTTGTAGTGCGATCGCCGCTTTCGTAGGGTGCGTTAATGAAATGTAACGCACCCTCTCCATTATCTGAAATATTGTATAATTAACTGGTAAAACAATTGTCTAAGGAGCAAAAATATTTCTGATTTCCCGAAAAACGTTAGTAAAAGAAATCTTAAACATCTTAGTAAACACTTACCAGAGTTTCAAAAGTATGATTCCACCATCACCCTTGATAATTTAATTCTCCTATAGAGTGAGAGTTGTTCTTAATTCTCTCGGTAGTCTTCCTTCAGTTCATATTAGATATTAACTCACAAATATGAAAATTTCATTTACACTCGATCGAGATGAAGGAATTGACCCTAACGATCCTATCGGTGATATTCTCCTTACAGATGGTAACATCGTATTATCGGTTGAATCCACCTATCTAGATTCTTGGTTTGATGTTTTAATTGATGGCTATAAAAGCTTACAAAACAAAAATAAAGTGACTCTTGAAATAGTCGAAGAACCAGAAGTAATTACTTTTGAACCTGTCTTAGAAGGTTTCAAGATTAGTTACGGAAAACAAGAATTATTTTTTAGTAATCTCAATGAGTTTTATCAGTCTTTGCTAACATCAGCAAAAGAACTCCTATTCCAATTACATCCTGATCAAGAAAATTTGACAAATTTCCCACTCCTGACTAAGATTCGCCATTTTATAGAAGAATCACCCACTCAATTTAAAACTTCCCAATCCTTAATATTAGTCCAGTAGGCATTGGTGTCAACTTAAGACT
>DMYK01000038.1:1647-2639 GCA_003483675.1 Microcoleaceae cyanobacterium UBA11344 | reverse complement strand
TGTCCCCCCCTTCTTAAGGGGAGTAGGGGTTGAGTAGGGGGCAAGCTAAGGGGGGATCTAGATTTAATGGTCAAACAGCAGTCTCTGGCTGGGTTTAACGTTAAGTTGACACCAATGGGCTCTTGGAGTGTCCCTACGGGGATCGATAGACGGGTGTACTTCATAAACGTGGAATCTGCTGTAAGTGCCTTTGAGCTCGTCACCGTTCCGGTCGATCGGCAGTAACTTAAAAATTAAGGTAGCGTGAAAATAATACCCAAAATTCCCAGAAGCATTGACATCTGACATACACTCGGTAAATTAAACACTCGCTTCTGCGTCGCTACCCATATTAAAGATGCCATGTCAACCCTAGTCATCGTCGAATCTCCCACAAAAGCCCGCACCATTCGCAACTTCCTGCCCTCCACGTACCGTGTAGAGGCATCAATGGGCCATGTGCGCGACCTCCCATCCTCCGCCGAAGAAATTCCCGAAGCCGTCAAAGGAGAAAAATGGGCGCAACTCGGCGTAAACGTGGAGGCCGACTTTGAACCCCTCTACGTCATCCCGAAAGATAAAAAGAAAATTGTCAAAGAACTCAAAGATGCTCTCAAAGACGCAACAGAACTCATTCTAGCCACAGACGAAGATCGCGAAGGCGAAAGCATTTCCTGGCATTTGCTGCAAATCCTCAAACCCAAAGTTCCCATCAAACGGATGGTGTTTCACGAAATCACCCGCGAAGCCATCCGCGACGCTTTGACTCACTGTCGCGATATCGACAATCGAGTAGTACAAGCCCAAGAAACTCGCCGGATTCTCGATCGACTCGTCGGTTACACCCTTTCGCCCCTGTTGTGGAAAAAAATCGCTTGGGGCTTGTCCGCCGGTAGAGTGCAGTCAGTCGCCGTGCGCCTTTTGGTATGCCGGGAAAGGGAACGCCGCGCCTTCCACCAAGGTAGCTACTGGGATTTAAAAGCCAGTTTGGCAAAGGGCAAAATTTCCTTTGA
>DMYK01000038.1:0-1539 GCA_003483675.1 Microcoleaceae cyanobacterium UBA11344 | reverse complement strand
CAAAACAAACCTTGGACTGTCACCAATCTCGAAGAACGGCCAGTCACCCGGAAACCTTCGCCGCCGTTTACAACCTCGACTTTACAGCAGGAAGCTAACCGCAAGCTGAGGCTGGGGGCGCGAGAAACCATGCGAATTGCCCAAAGTCTCTACGAACGCGGTTTTATCACCTATATGCGGACGGATTCGGTGCATTTATCGGAACAGGCGATCGCCGCTGCCCGCAATTGCGTCCAAGAACTTTACGGTAGCGAATACCTCAGCCCTCAACCGCGCAAATACACGACCAAAAGCAAAGGTGCCCAGGAAGCCCACGAAGCTATCCGCCCCGCCGGTAGCAGTTTTCGGACTCCGCAGCAAACCGGACTAGATGGCGTTGACTTCCGCCTCTACGATTTAATTTGGAAGCGGACTGTCGCTTCTCAAATGGCTGATTCGCGTCAAACTCACGTCACGGTACTGACTCAGGTGGAAGATGCGGGTTTTCGTTCCAGTGGGAAACGCATTGATTTTCCGGGCTTTTTGCGGGCCTACGTGGAGGGCTCCGATGACCCGGATGCGGCTTTGGAAGACCAAGAGGTGATTTTGCCGGCACTGAAAGTGGGTGATAAACCTAATTGTAAGGACTTAGAGGCAGTTGGCCACGAAACTCAGCCTCCCGCCCGCTATACCGAAGCTTCTCTCGTCAAAACCCTGGAAAGTGAAGGTGTGGGTCGTCCGAGTACCTATGCGAGTATTATCGGCACTATAGTCGATCGAGGTTACGCCAAATTAATCACCAACGCCTTAATTCCCACATTCACTGCTTTCGCTGTCACTACTTTATTGGAAACATATTTTCCCGATTTAGTAGACACCGGTTTTACTTCCAGAATGGAACAAACCCTCGATGAAATTGCCACCGGCGAAGCTAAATGGCTGCCGTATTTGGACAAGTTTTATCGAGGGGAAACTGGACTCGCAACTCAAGTCAAAGAACAGGAAAGTCAAATCGATTCCAAAGTTGCCCGCACTGTGGTATTGGAGAATATATCTGCCAAAGTGTGCATCGGCAAATACGGCGCTTACCTCGAAGCTGAAAGGGAAGATGGCCCGGTGAAAGCGTCGATTCCTCAAGATTTGACGCCGGCGGATTTAGACCCGGAACAAGTTGAGTTTCTATTAAACCAAAAAACTGAAGGCCCGGAAACATTGGGTCTCCACCCGGAAACTGGGGAACCGATTTTTGTGCTGATTGGTAGTTATGGGCCTTATGTTCAGTTAGGGGAAGTGTCGGAAACTAACAAGAAACCGAAGCGGGCTTCTTTGCCGAAGGGGACGGACAAAGATAATGTGACGATGGAGATGGCTGTGAGTTTGCTGACTCTGCCGCGCTTGTTGGGCACTCACCCGGATACGGGGGCGAAGGTGCAGGCTAATTTGGGGATGTATGGGCCTTATGTGGTGCACGACCAAGGTAAGGTGGGTAAGGATTATCGATCGATCAAACCACCTGATGATGTTTTAAGTATAGGGATCGATCGGGCATTAGAACTATTA
>DMYK01000143.1:3868-4053 GCA_003483675.1 Microcoleaceae cyanobacterium UBA11344 | reverse complement strand
CTTCAGACCGGGGAGTGTCAAAGTAGAATTTTTGACAAATAAGCGAGTATGTTTTCCCAAAGATGTTAAGTCTTTTATTGGCAGCTACCGGGCCTTGGTTTCAACCCCTAGTCTGGATGGATTATCGGTTGTCTGTGTTATTAACGGTTTCGATCCCGCTGGTAGTGCTGATTTGGGCTGTTGTT
>DMYK01000143.1:0-3841 GCA_003483675.1 Microcoleaceae cyanobacterium UBA11344 | reverse complement strand
AGTTTGCTGGCAATTACACTTTACCTGATGATGGCTGCGGTGCCTGTCAGCTTTGTATCGTCGGTGATGGGGAGGGCCTTGATTCCTGCTTGTCTGTGGTTTTGGACTGATTTGAATGAAGAAATTGCCGATCGTCCCCAATCGCCTTTAAAGCTGGCTTTTACTGCTTGGCGGTGGGCAATTACTGTTTACAGCGGTTTGGGTGCGATCGCTCAAATTCCCTTCTTAACTTGTGCTTTTAAATCTCACGATCAGGTCATTGACGAACCGTTTTGCCGCGTTTGGCTTGACCCACCTTGGCTCTACAAACAGATGTTTCACGCAAAAATCAACCCTCAATTATTCGGCTTTTTAGGTCTAGTAGGTTTACTGATTTATGTAGCTTACTTATCCTATTTTGTGCTAATTAGACTGGGAAAACAAGGGCGATCGGCTACCGGACAGTAAATTGATTTTAAGTAAAGACTTGCATCCTCAATTCCCCGCTCCAGTCTTCAACTGTAGGACCCTGCGTTCCCAGTCAGGCAGCAATCTCAACACTAAAAAATCAAAAAATCCGAGGTGCATCTGAAAAACAAAAATTAAACAGAGTCGGGCTGACGTGACAGTAATGTGATAGGAAAAGACTGTGATGGATAGCAAACCATACTTACAGTGTTTAGAAAAGCTGATTTGGGCGACGGCGAGGCTGGATGTAGAAGTCGAACCAACTCAACTCGCTCGGATTGCCGAACTGATAGTTCAGCCGATGATGGGCCAGTGGCGATTTTTTCACACTCCCGAACATATTTTTGAGGTGGGGGGAAATGAAGATGCGATCGAAGTTTTGGCTGCTTTATTTCACGATATTGTCTACGTACAAGTCGATCGCAGCATTAGTTTGAACGTGAGCCACTACATTACTCCTGTTATAAAAGAGGTTAACAAACAGCTACAAATTCGGGAGAAATCTGAGTTAACGGCAGATGCCACCTTCGAGATGGTAATGGTAGTATTTGGTTTTGTACCGGGGGAAGTGCTAAATCCTTTCGCCGGACAAAACGAATTTCTCAGTGCTCTGGTAGCAGCCAAAGCTCTAGAACCATTTCTCAAACGCGAGCATTTACTGGAAATCGCAGCCTGCATAGAAGCAACCATTCCGTTTCGGGCGATCGAATGGGGAGTCACGGTCAGCCAGCGAATGTACGATCGTTTTCCAGCAATCAATATGCAGTTTAACCTCAGTTTGACTGAGGAGAAAATGCGGCAAACTATCAAAAAAGCTGTCGGAATTGCCAACCGCGATGTGATGAGTTTTGCTTACGAAAGTCCGGCCATTTTTTTGGCAAATACCTGGAACTTATTGCCGGAAACAAATCACACTCTCACCTACGGTTTTTACACGGTTCGTGACTACCGAGTTGCTTTGCTGAAAATGGAAGGGTTTATGAATTATCTCAATCCTGAGCTAATTTTTCGGCAATTTGACGGATATCCAGATGACAGTACCTATCAGCGGTGGGAAAATACTGCTCGGAACAATCTTGAGATCGCGAGGCTTTATTTGGGCTGCAAACTGGCTGGAATCGCCATGATTGAGGCGCTTTCTTCGGGTTTGGGACTAGATGTTTCTCTGGCAATGGTGATGGGCGAACTTCCCGATCGAGTTAGTGGCGGCGTGCGCTTGGAAAGCTTTTTCCCCGAAATCAAACAACCATTAGAACCCAAAACAGCCCTGGAAGCAGAAGTATTGAATTTGTTAGAAAATGGGCGGGCTAAAAGCAGTACCTATACCGATTTGGAAAACTCGCCACTAACAACGTTTATGGTTAAATTTGTTGGCTTTGACGAAATGCGGTATCAGTGCGATCGGGCTAAGGAGTTTTTCAAACAAAATATTGACCCCGACGACTTTATTACCGACTTTAACCCGATTGTCACAGAAATAGTTATTGATTCAATTATCAAGTTGTTTGACAGCCGCAAAACTACGATCATGCGCTACTACGAGATCACTTCTGAGTTAAAGTCCCAACCCCACACCAGTTTTCAGGCGCGCCTTGAAAGTCGCTAATCTGACCCCCTGAATAATATCATTAGATAAATGCCTCGCGCCTCCCAGAAGCTGTAAGCTGAGGCAGATCTAAATTTTACAGTCAAGTTTGATGAAACTATTGTGGGGTGGGCAGGAGAACCCGCCCGAAAGCTTTAATTTTAATGCTCAACAACTTACCTTCTACCTTCGAGTGTCACTCATCCGAGCTACCCCAGATCAGCGTCACTATAAAAAGCGACTGTTAAAGCACTTTCCCCCGCAGCTACAACTAGGGAATAGCAGGTTAAAACAACTTGCAACACCAAACAAATAATCGAGAATCAAACCATGGAAACTACAAATGCCACCCATACTCAATTACCTTTGTGCTCTTCATTACCGACACTAAGACGCAACGATCAGGCTGCTCCAAATCAGGATGTTCGATATCTCCAACAAAAATTGACTCAGAAGGGATATCCGGTAACTATTGATGGAATATTCGGTGGCAAAACCGAACAAGCAGTTATCAATTTTCAAAGGAGTAAACGCATCGCTATTGATGGTATTGTCGGCCCTCAAACTTGGGAGCGATTGGGAGCTTGTACCTTCGGGTGTTAAATCAAAGTTAACATCTTTTCCCCACTTCTGTACTTCCAACAACTTGCAAACAACTCATCGAAAATAAAATCATGCAAACCACAACTGTCACTCGCACTGAATTACCTTCCTGCCGTTATTTTCCCCTACTGAAACGTAATGACGACGTTACCCAAAATGAGGACGTGCGCTACCTCCAGCGACTCTTGAATGCCAACGGGTATTCGCTAGCTACCGATGGATCATTCGGTCCGAAAACCGAACAAGCAGTGATCAAGTTTCAAAGGAGTAAACGCATCGAAGCTGACGGTATTGTCGGCCCTCAAACTTGGAAGCAATTCGGGGTTTGTACAACCGTATTTTAAAGTTTGTACAACTTACATCTTGCACCATTCTTGATAACAGGCAGGATGCCTGTTCCACAAAAAATAAATTTGATTGTGGGGCATCCTGCCCGCCCTATTTCTCCGTCGAAATTTCCACCCCCGACCAGCCATCCGGTGTTCCATACATTCGATACTTGCGAGAGCGTTTGAAATACAGCATTGCTACCTTATCTTCAGGATTAATGTGTAAAATATTCTGAAAAACTTTTTGTGCAGCAACAAATTTTTGCTGGTAGTAAAAATCTAGACCTACTTGAAAAACCTCCGCAGTTTGCTGTTTGAGCTGAATGCTCTCCTCTGTTTCTGTATCGTAAATTTCAAATACCGACACAGCAGTTGTTTTCCCTTTCACTGTCACTCGATCGACAAATCTGTACTTATACTTTTCGCGATCGTCCAGACGATCGATAATGGCATCACTAACTAGAATTCCCGAACCATAAACCTTAGTTAACCCTTCCAAACGAGAGGCGAGATTCACAGCATCAGCAATCACTGTACTTTCCATCCGTTCTCGCTCACCAATTGTACCCAACATTAAATTACCCGCGTGTAAACCAATGCCGATCGCAATAGGAACCAAGGCATTTTCTTGTCGCTGTTGGTTGTAAAGATTCACTTCTTTCTGCATATCAATTGCTGCTCGAACGCCATCATCAGGACAAGTAGGAAACAGTGCCATTACTGCATCCCCAATGTATTTGTCAATAAAGCCGTTGTTTTTTCTAATTGCGGGGCTAACTCTCCCCAAATAATTATTAATAAAAGCAAAATTTTCTGGCGGTGTCATTTTTTCTGAAAGTGCCGTAAAGGAGCGAATATCAGCAAACAATACCGTCAT
>DMYK01000282.1:7449-7756 GCA_003483675.1 Microcoleaceae cyanobacterium UBA11344 | reverse complement strand
CTTATTGCCCAAATTCGAGGCGAGCTTGCTCAACCAGCTCAACCGTTACAACTTCCATTTCGGCTTCGCGGGCTAACTGCTCGATGCGGACGCGAGCTTGTCCCCGGACAAAGTAGGGAATATTTTTCAGCTTGGCTTTGGCTTCGGGTGTCCATTTTAAATCATCGGAGAATTCGGAATCGGGCATGGTGTATTGGGCGATCGACTACAAGCCTTGATTTATGTGGCTTTGATGGAAAGCCTGGATGTCTTAAATTTACCATAAGTGCGATCGGGCAACACCTTCTCGCTCTGCATTAAATTACTT
>DMYK01000282.1:3423-7403 GCA_003483675.1 Microcoleaceae cyanobacterium UBA11344 | reverse complement strand
GCCTCTAACCTTGTCAAAATATTAGCAAGTCGTTCCTGAGACTCCAAACTATTTGATTCAAAGCCCCTCAATTGTCAAGCTGAATTATTATTTAATCCCGGATTCCTTGAAAATGAGTTGACAGCCACTCCACCGAGATTACTTACAGATTTAGAGCCGACTGAAAACCCCTTGTATAAATTTTCCAGGTATTTGCAAAATAGATAACCATCCTTCTGCAAAAAAGCTACCTAAAGCCTGGAACAAACCCAATATAATGAATATAGATAGCAGTAGCATTGCTAACCCGATCAGCGGATGACTCACCAACCAGAAGATTGCAGGATGAGAATCCATCCAATTTTTGACGATAGCATCGATCGCACTTTGGATCGCATCTGAAGCGGCACCGCTAATATTTTCAGCCTGATCAATGCTATTTTCTAAGGTCGTCTTAGCCTTTTCTGTTGCTTGAGTTACACGGGAGCATCCCGATTTTACAAATAGACTGCCAGCGGGCAAAATAAACAGAGTAGATCAGGGAAAAAAATGAGCATAACCCCCGAAGCACTACGCCGATCGGCCTGTATTCAGGAGATAGCCCAAATCAAGAACAACCATACAGATTCAGAAGAAATAAGTAGTCGGACATAAATAAACGTAACCATGTCATTGTTCGCTGTGCGTCGCAATGAGCTTGCGGTTTGAGATTGCTTCGTTCCTCGCAATGACATTGTTTATTTTTGTCCAGCTACTTAGTCGCCTGAGAAGGGCTTGAGAAAGTAGTACATCAACAGATGCTAGAATATGTCAGCCCCAAAATCGCCCTTTTTTGAGCCAAAAAGTCACCCAAACAGTCAAAGGGCGATCGCGCACGCTTAACAGTGTGGAAATCTGAAAGTGTTTCTCAAATGTTACAACTGCGTAGTGCCTACTGGAATGGTGAATTTGCAGTTTAATATTTGTGCAAAATCGGGATGCTCCCGTCAAATAGAGCGATCGATTTCAGATATTTAGGATTTACGCACTGCTCAGGAGAAATTAGGGTTGGAGATTGCCTCGCTTGCAATGACAGAAAATCGTAGTTAGTGCCTAAGTCCTGATATTTACAGTTTGCAGGAGGGGAATTGACAGTGAAACATAAAGAAAAAAATAGTTTCAAAACAGGACTCAAATGGTTAATGTGGTCAGGTGTTCTCACTCTAGGCATCGGCGGCAGCTTATTTGCCTATGGGTGGTATCAAAATCGACCTCCCGCACCCATAGGAGTGAGCTTAATTCCCGTCAAACTTGGCGATATTGAAGATACGATTAATGAAAGCGGCACTATTGAATTGGGCGATCAACAAACTCTTAAATCTCCCGCCGAGGCTACCGTCGATCAGGTGTTAGTAAAAATCGGGCAAAATGTGACAGTTGGTCAGAACTTAATTACCCTTCGCAACAAGGAAAGTAAAATAACTCTTATCCAGCAAGAGTTGGAGATTCAAAAACAAAAACTCACTCTAGAAAGCTCACGCCAAAAAGTTGTCGAAGCCCAAGAAAAGCTCAGGACCGCCCAAGGGAAAATAGAAGATTATAAATCCGGGCAAAATGACGAGTTATTAGCAATTCAAATACAGGAACTTACCTTGGCAAATCATCGCCAAAAAGTTGTTGAAGCTCAGGACCTTTTAGCGGTGGCTGAGCGAAAACTCACCGATGATCAAGCATTGTTTGAAAGAGGTTATATTCCGGGAAATGACGTGCAATCTCAGGAAAAAGAAGTTCGCAGTGCTAAAGTTAGTTTACGAGACGCACAGTTTCAAATCAACAACGATCTCCTCGATCTAAAAAGCAAGCAAAGTAAGCTGCGAGACAAAGAAAAAGAACTTCAGGACCAGGTGAAAACTGCTGAGTCGGGACTGCGAGAAGCTCAGTTAACTGTTAGCACAAATAGCCGCGATCTCCAAAAATCACAGCTTGATTACCAAGAAAAGCAACAACAATTTAAAAACGATATTTTGACTGCATCTATTGATGGCAAGGTACTTGATATCACGGTTAAAAATGGCGACGGGGTAGCGCTGGGAAAAGATCTTTTAACGTTAGGCGACCCGACACAAGAACTGGTAAAACTTCAGCTTTCTACGCTAAATGCTGCTAAAGTTAAACCGAATCAATCCGTCCGTATCAGCATTATGGGTCCCAATTCTAAGCAGTTTTCAGGAAGAGTTGAAAGCTTATTTATTCTGGCGGGTAGGGGTGATAGTAGCGGAAATAATCAATCAAATCAAGGCGCTCAAGCAACGGTTCCTGCAATAGTGAAACTGGACAATCCATCGGGTACTTTAATTCCAGGGAGTCAAGTTAATGTGGAGATCATTTTGCAGCAGCGTCAGAAGGTAGTAGTTTTGAATACAGAGGTAGTTGTGCGAGAGGAATCTCAGCCTTTTGTTTGGATTCGTGACAGTCAAGGTAAAGCTCAGAAACGGCCAGTTACATTAGGTTTAGAAGGGTCAACTCAGGTAGAGATTACTTCCGGTTTGCGGCCAGGTGACAGTGCTGTGATACCCCCTTCTGAACCTTCCTTAAAGCCAGGAACTCCTATTCAAGAAGAAAAAACAGAGGGTGACGATCGAAAATAACAATTAAAGACTATCAACCAATCACCAATCACCCATCACCCATCACCAATTATCAATTATCAATCACCTGTTATCCTGCAACTTAAAACAGCTATATAATTGCTTATGAGCCTTTCTCTTGTTGACCTAATCCGCCTAACTTGCATTTCCCTAAGTGGCAATCTTTTGCGGTCTTCCCTAACTACGGTTGGAGTTTTTATGGGTGTAGCTGCGGTAAGTGCAACGCTTCAAGTTGGCAATATTAGTCACGCCGTAATTGCCAAAAAATTAGCTGAACGAGAAGCACCTCAAATTCGCATTGCTATGTGGGGTGAGGTGGGTTTGAAGTTAGAAGATATGGAATTTTTGCGGCATCGGCTGAAAGGAATTCGGGCGATTAGCGCAGCAATTTGGCTTGGTTCTAACAAAAAAGTTATATTTCAGGCCGTGGACGCGAAACCTAATATCTTCGCGGTTTCTCAAGATCATTTATTGACATCGGGGCGGCGATTAATAAAGGGGCGTTTTTTTTCCCTAATGATTTTGCTAGCTATCGACCTGTAGTGGTAATTGATGAAATGCTGGCGACACAACTTTTTAAAGGTGGTAAGAAACCTATAGATCAGCGCATTTATGCTGAAGGCAGACCTTACATTGTTATTGGTGTAATGGAGAGCAAGCAAGACAATTTTGGCGAATCTACAGGTCAAATGTTGGTGTCGATGTCCGTTTATAAAGCAATGACAGGTAGCCAGAGGATTGGCCGAATTTTGGTGCGACCTTACAATCTTAAAGATATGAAAGGGATGGAAAAGCAGGCAAAAAAGGTTTTTCAGCAGCGCTTTCCCAAGGCAGAGATTTATGTTTGGAATAATGTTAAAGAAATTTTGGAGCAGCAAGAAACTTTGGAAATGGTTTCGCGAGCACTTTTAGCGGTGGGGGTAATTTCGCTGCTGGTGGGAGGGGTTGGCATTGCTAATATTACGATCGCATCGGTGATGGAACGCACCCCAGAAATTGGTTTGAGACGGGCGATTGGGGCTACTCAGCGTGATATAATGTTGCAGTTTATTTTAGAAGCAGTTATTTTAAGTTTAGTAGGGGGAATTGTTGCTATTGTGACGGTACATGGGTTAACATTAGTTGTTGCTGATGTTTTTAAATTACCTTATAAATTTGATAGCAACACAGCAGCTTTGGCTTTAGGATCGGCATTAGCAGTGGGGGTGGGAGCAGGTTTTTTCCCGGCTTTGCGAGCTAGCCAACTTGATCCTGTGAAAGCGCTGCGTACATGATAGTAGGGACACGGCAATGCCGTGTCCCTACCCTGCTATCGAGAGCATTATTAAAGGTTTATTTGCACCTACCTACTTAAACTATCAATGAGCCTTTCTC
>DMYK01000282.1:0-3202 GCA_003483675.1 Microcoleaceae cyanobacterium UBA11344 | reverse complement strand
CGGCTGAATGGAATTCAGGCGATTAGCGCAGCAAGTTCGTTTGGTTATTATAACGAAAAAGTTGTGTTTCAGGCCGTGGAAGCGAAACCTAATATGGCCGCTGTTTCTCAAGATCATTTAAAGACATCGGGGCGGCGATTAATAGCGGGGCGTTTTTTTTCCCCTAATGATTTTGCTAACTATCGACCTGTCGTAGTAATTGATGAAATGCTGGCGACACAACTTTTTAAAGGTGGCACAAAACCTCTACGTCAGCGCATTTATGCTGACCGCAGACCTTACATTGTTATTGGCGTAATGGAGAGCAAGGAAGGCTTTTTTGGCAAACCAGAAGGTGAAATGTGGGTGTCGATGTCGGTTGCCAAAGCGATGACAGGTAGCCAGGGGATTGGGGCAATTTTAGTGCGCCCTTACAATCTTAAAGATATTAAAAAGATGGAAGAGCAGGCAAAAAAGGTTTTTCAGCAGCGCTTTCCCAAGGAAGAGATTTATACTGGGAATAATGTTGAAGAAATTTTGGAGCAGCAAGAAACTTTGGAAATGGTTTCGCGATCACTTTTAGCAGTGGGGGTAATTTCGCTGCTGGTGGGAGGAGTGGGGATTGCTAATATTACGATCGCATCGGTGATGGAACGCACCCCAGAAATTGGTTTGAGACGGGCGATTGGGGCTACTCAGCGTGATATAATGTTGCAGTTTATTTTAGAAGCAGTTATTTTAAGTTTAGTAGGGGGAATTGTTGCTATTGTGACGGTACATGGGTTAACATTAGTTGTTGCTGATGTTTTTAAATTACCTTATAAATTTGATAGCAACACAGCAGCTTTGGCTTTAGGATCGGCATTAGCAGTGGGGGTGGGAGCAGGTTTTTTCCCGGCTCTGCGAGCTAGCCAACTTGATCCTGTTAAAGCGCTAGGCCAAGCCTAGCTATCCCGTAGGAAATCGTAATAAACTTACTCGCAAAACTAACCCGAGTTAGCATGACTGAGCATCCGAACGAAGATGATCTCCAAAATAGCGATTCTCCTCCTCGCTACGATATGCCTTGGATATTGCGTTTTAGCCTAGTTATGGTTGCAACCTGTGGGCTATTGGCGATATTTGCTGTTGCTTTTAAGTCTAGTTCAACAGTCAAAACTGATGTTAGCTCTAAATCTGCGATCGCGCCCAAAATCCTGCCACTTCCCACTGAAAAATATCTCCCACACATCCAAAATATACCGCAAAATCAGGCGCTCATCAAACCCCCAAATCAGAGAAAAACGCTAACTACAAACCCGGGAATAGTTATGCCTCAATCCCAAGGCGAAAATCCAACAAGTAAAATCAAAGACTCACCAATTCCTAATTCCCAATCTCCCAGTCCAGATTCCCAAGTATTAACAACTTCTACTACTCAAAAACCTCCAGTTCAACCAGAATTAATAGTAATTCCTGAAGCTCTACCACATCCCACAAAAACAGCAGAACCAACACCTGAAAATAGCCCGAAGCCAACTATTCAACAGCAATCTATAGAGGATGAACCAGGGGTTGAACTGACACTACCGGAAGTTGTATTTTTAGGTTTGGAAAACAACAGAGAAATCAAAAATCAATACCTCGAACGCATAGTGCAAAAACAAGATTTAGCCGTAGCGGAAGGCCAATTCGTCCCTATTTTTACACCAGAGTTATCAGTGTCAGCAATTCGTCTCAGGAATGGGGGAAGAGCCAACATTAATGAGGAAGCCAAGTTATCAGCTAAGGTGAGTGTCAAAATTCCCACTGGAGGAGATATAAGTTTTGCCTGGGTTGGGAATCAAACCCAAGATTCTTTGAGCCAAAATCTAACGTTGAATTTTAACCAACCTCTGTTAAAGGGAGCTGGAGTTGCTGTCAATAGAGCGCCAATTGAGATTGCTCGCCTGAGTGAAAAAATAAATCTCCTGACTTTGAAATCGACGTTAATTGACAAAATTACTTCAGCTATTTCAGCCTATCGAAACTTGATTAAAGCTCAGGAAGGAGTTAAAATTTCAAAAGGTTCTCTGGAAATTGCCCGTCGGCAATTTCAGATATATCAGGCTTTAATTCAGGCCGGAAGAAAAGCCAAAGTTGAGATTTTTACAAGTGAAAAAGCTGTAGCAGATCAAGAATTGGCAGTGTTAGATAGTGAGAATCAACTAAAGATGGCAAGATTAGAACTGCTGCAAATTTTAGACATTGACCGCAATATCAATATTATTGCAGTAGAACCTCCTCCAGAGGAATCTAATTCTTTGGACTTGAATAAAATTATACAATTAGCTATGTCAAATAATCCTGAATATTTACAAACACAGCTACAACTAGAAAGCGCTAAATATGACTTATTACTAGCGGAAAATAAGCGGCGCTGGGATTTAAAGGTAAATGCAAGTTATACTAATAATGCTAGTAATCTTTCAGATGGCACCTCGGATTTGAGAGCGGGACTGGTTTTGACTCGTGAATTCGGAAATAGAGGAGTTGAGCTAGAATTTCAGCGCCGTCGTGTTGATATATTACAAGCTGAGAATAATTTAAAGGAGCAAAACCAAAAACTGGAAGTAGATGTGACAAATGCAATTAGAGAGATCAATTTGAATCGTCAGCAAATGGAACTGGTCAAAAAGTCGCGAGAGTTAGCCGAGAAGCAATTAGAAATAGAGCAAGACAAGCTAAGATTGGGTTTTGGAAGTTCTCAGAGTATCGACGATATTGTAAACTCTCAGAATGCTTTAGTGGTGGCTAAGAATGCAGAACTCAATGCGAGAATTGCCTATTTAAATGCCTTGACAAATCTTGATAAAATAATTGGTACTACTTTGGAGACTTGGCAGGTGAGGATTGAAAATGAATAATGATGTTAGTGAGTTGTTAGTTGTTAGTTGTTATCGGATTGAATATGAAGAGTGAATCATCAATTTTTATAGAAGTTGAAGATATTGGAAAGTCCACAGAATCAAAAATTACTCAGCGTTTAGACCTTTTGCTTTCTAACGAGTTACCAGACTTATCGCGATTTTGCCCACCAACATTTACAAGCTAAATTCAAGGCTAAAACCGCCAGANNGTGTTGTTTATGGCACTGTAAAAAGCGAAAATGGGACAATAGATTTACCGATTAGTCGATAAGTGCGATCGGGCCACACCCGATCGCACTGCATTAAATTACTTGCCTAAAATAGCCGACACTTCT
>DMYK01000197.1:2968-3447 GCA_003483675.1 Microcoleaceae cyanobacterium UBA11344 | reverse complement strand
CAAATATGGAAGAACGTTCGCGCTTGCTGGATTTGTTACAAAATCAACCTTTAACAGAAATAGCTGGAAAATCGGTTGTAGATTGCAACAAAGTTGACGGATATAAATTCCGTTTAGCCGACGGAAGTTGGCTATTAATTCGGTTTAGCGGAACAGAACCAGTGTTGCGGTTGTATTCAGAAGCTGCGACCTTAAAAGAAGTGATAAAAAACTTAAATTGGGCGAAAGCTTGGGCGCATAATTAATCCGAGTTTTCAACCGCAGAGCAAAGCAGAGCAACGCGGATAAGAGGATCTCAAATCTCTCTTTCTCTGTGCCCTCTGCGGCCTCTGCGGTAAAAAAGATCTTATTCATCAGATGTAGGAAATGTTGCTAGCACCATTTCCCAAAAATGTTTGTTAATAGCAAAGCAGAGCAACGGGGATGAGCGGAGATCAAATCTCTCTTTCTCTGTGTCCTCTGCGGCCTCTGCGGTAAAA
>DMYK01000197.1:2808-2936 GCA_003483675.1 Microcoleaceae cyanobacterium UBA11344 | reverse complement strand
ATCAGATGTGGGAAAATTTGCTGACACCATTGCCGAAAAAAGTTTGTTAATATCAAAGCAGAGCAAAGGGGATAAGAGGAGATAAAACCTCTCTTTCTCTGTGCACTCTGCGGCCTCTGCGGTAAAAA
>DMYK01000197.1:2087-2792 GCA_003483675.1 Microcoleaceae cyanobacterium UBA11344 | reverse complement strand
ATCAGATGTGGGAAAATTTGCTGGCACCATTTCCCCAAAAAGTTTGTTAATATCAATCCGTAAGTTTTAAGGGAAATAATGACTAATCATAAATTGTTAGTTGTCGCTACCAGCAATCCGGGGAAACTCAAAGAAATGCAAGTTTATCTTCAGGATTTGGGATGGGAGTTGCAACTTAAACCGGAAGAATTGGAAATAGAAGAAACAGGCGAGACTTTTATCGCTAACGCTTGTTTGAAAGCTTCGGAAATCGCCAAAGCTACCGGTGAATGGTCGATCGCAGATGATTCTGGTTTAATGGTAGATGCACTCGATGGTCAACCTGGGATTTACTCGGCGCGCTACGGTTCAAGCGATGCTGACAGGATTTCTCGACTCCTCAAAGAATTAGAAAGCGAACAAAACCGACAAGCACAATTTGTTTGTGCGATCGCGATCGCCCGTCCCGACGGTACAATTGCCCTGCAAGTAGAAGGAATTTGCCGCGGCGAAATCCTGCACACTCCTCGCGGGACCGCAGGTTTCGGGTATGACCCGATTTTCTATGTGCCGGCACAGCAACAGACTTTTGCAGAAATGACAGCCGAAATCAAGCGATCGCACTCCCATCGCGGCCGAGCATTCCAAGCACTCATACCACAAATAGGTAATATTGTCAAGTAAGGGAAGAAGGAAGAGGGAAGAAGTCAGTTGTTGTTGGTTATT
>DMYK01000197.1:0-2058 GCA_003483675.1 Microcoleaceae cyanobacterium UBA11344 | reverse complement strand
CCAATGCCCCATTCCCCATTCCCCATTCCCGAATTTCCTAGATTGCTTCCAGGTTCTTTTCCCCAGTCCGAATTCGGATAATTTGTTCTACAGGCGAGATGAAAATCTTGCCGTCGCCAATCTCGCCTGTGCGGGAAGCGGCGATAATTTTATCAACTACCATATCAACCTGATCGTTTTCAACAACAACCTCCACCTTGAGCTTTTGCAAAAATTCAACCGTGTACTCAGAACCGCGATAGCGTTCAGTCATACCCTTTTGACGGCCAAAACCTCTAACTTCTGAAACAGTCATACCCACAATACCAGCATTGACGAGTGCGATTTTCACTTCGTCAAGTTTAAAGGGGCGAATAATCGCTTCTACTTTTTTCAATGTTTTGACTCCTGACACTTACTTCCTTGTTTATGACTTAATTGGCGTGACACAAGATTGATATCATCACCAATAGCAAGTATTTTGTAAAATATATTACCCTATGTTGCGATCGGGATTAAAGATGCGCCAACCTTTCACAACATTCTCAGACTGTCGGACTGCTACGAAGCAACGGAGCCTCTTGGGGTCAAGTTAAGAGTCTGGCAGTCAGCAGCCCGATCGCACTTCTGCTAAAACAAAAAAATGAGGGTATAGAAGACAAGAGTTTTCGGCACCTCAAATTTTCCCTGTGAAATTGGCACATATTCTTGAAAACTATAATTAGGCGGTCAGTTAAACTATTCCTATGCACCCAGCCAGCCCTCCCCCTGACCGCAGCGGGCTCGATGCCCTACTGAGAAACCGCCCCTTCCTCGCCTTGTGGACGGGCCAGTTGTTGGCCCAAGTGGCGGATAAGGTTTTTTATGTGTTACTGATTATCCTGCTGAAAACTGGCGATTACAGACCTTGGCCAGTTTCTTGGCAACATTCTGAAAATTCCATGCTATCAGCCGTCATGATAGCATTCACGCTGCCGGCGATTTTGTTTGGTTCGGCGGCCGGCATCTTCGTAGACCGCTTTTCCAAAAAGCAAATGCTGATCGGCTGCAACGTAATTCGAGCCTTACTGATCGTAGCGCTGCCGTTTTTGTCCAAATCCTTTATCGTCTTGTTGACGATTACGTTTTTGGTCTCTACTGTCACCCAATTTTTTGCTCCCGCAGAAGCGGCCACTATCCCGCTGGTGGTGGGGCGAGAGGGACTGATGCCCGCAAATGCTTTGTTTGCTTCGACCACAATGGGCGGCATTATTATCGGCATGACGATCGGCGAACCGATGTTGAGTTCGATCGGAGACGGATTGGGATCAGGAGCTCAAGAGTTCTTGCTGGGCGCACTTTATCTGGTATCCGCCGGTTTGATTTATGCAATGCGGGTTAAAGAAACTCATGCTGGCGGTAGTGCCGGAAAAATCCATCCTTGGGAAGACCTCAAGGAAGGTTTGCGGTATGTGAAACACAATCGGCTTGTCAGCAACGCGCTGGTGCAGTTGACCATTTTGTATTCCGTGTTTGCCGCGCTTCAGGTGCTGGCGATCGGTCTTTCAGGCAAAATTGGTCTCAAAGAAACTCAATTTGGCTTTTTGTTGGCCGCTGCTGGAGTTGGAATGGTATTCGGCGCGGCTTTTTTGGGACATTGGGGCGATCGGGTGTACCACAAACCTTTGCCATTAATTGGTTTCTTGATGATGGGTTTTGTGTTAGCAATGTTTGCTTTTACCAGACAACTATGGCTAGGATTTGGTTTGAGCGCTCTGTTCGGTTTTGGTGCTTCTCTGATCAACGGGCCGATGCAAGCCCTCATTCAAGAAAAAACCCCAGAATCTATGCGCGGCAAAGTCTTTGGATTGGAGAACAATGCGATTAACATAGCCCTCAGTCTGCCTTTAGCAATTACCGGGCCGCTGACAGATGCCGTTAGCAAAGCTGTCGGCTCCGATGACCTAGGTTTGAGAGTTGTACTGATGAGTTTGGGCTTTTTGACCTCAGTGATGGGGATTGCAGCTTGGCATCATACCCGCAAAGTTCTGCAAGATGTGGTTTAGTCCTATCTAGTCCGGTAAATCACTTACTATAAAC
>DMYK01000120.1:7506-7994 GCA_003483675.1 Microcoleaceae cyanobacterium UBA11344 | reverse complement strand
GTTTCATCCTGGATCATTTGCGGGTAACTGCTGCGGTGCTGACTCATAAAATTCAGCTTTTTATCCATCGGGACACCGCCTAATTGAGCCGTAATATTGTCTACAGTCTGCCGTTTATGATTGTCGTTAATCCATTCGGAAAAATAGTGTAAGCGGCTGCAATAACCGTTAATTTTACCGTTGAAATAGCGCTGGGATTCTATCCGATCGACAAAATTTTGGTAGTCGTAATCTTTGACTGCGACGCCCCGGGCGATCGCCAGCACAGTTTCTACAAATAAAACGCAATCAAACCGATCTAAAGTTATGATTAATTTTTCTGTACCGGATTTATCCAACAAGCCCTCAGCGTAGGGTTTACCCAGGAAGTTATCGGCGATCGCCTGGAGGATTTCTCCCAGAGGGCGATCGGGCAAATTTTGTTGTTTTGCATACTTTACAACCCGTTCAAAACGTGCTATATCTTCAGGTAGTGCAGCGGTTTCTCT
>DMYK01000120.1:995-7384 GCA_003483675.1 Microcoleaceae cyanobacterium UBA11344 | reverse complement strand
TCAAATTTGTCTGGATGTTACCATTGTGTTTTCCTATTTGTCGATCGCTCAAACTGCGATCGACCAAAACCCCAGCAGTAACAGATTGAGATGAAAATACCGAAAAAAGAGGCATCGAAAAGTTATTAATGCTGTTGATCGCCAATCCGAAAACAGCCAGCCCCAAAAAATTTATCATGTTTTTCAACGGATGTTGCTTCAACTTAATGCTATCCTAAAATTTTTACCCTTATTGGAAGCATCAATCCGCCCAGCAGACATATAAAACTTGCTGTATCGGACTTGATGATCGGCGCAGTTGTCATTTAGACGCCGCCTTATTATAAACTGATCCTGCGAGTTTGATACCACACCACTGTAATGCAAGTAGACAACCGACGCCGCCAGATACAACCCCGACACCAAAGCAAGAAGCCTCCAGTCAAACCCCGTCGCCGAGTCAGGACGAAATTCTCTAGGTTAAAATACCGTAATATCCTGTGCTTAATTGCTGGGGCGATCGCGATCGGTTGGATCATCACTATACCATTCAGATCTCGCCGTCCAACCGAACCGCCAGTTATCTCACCTCAAGAGACGATCGCGCCGCCAACAACTGAAACATCGGCAAATTTGGTCGCAGCCCAAGACGATCGCACCTTTACCTACAACATCAAAACACCTCCCAATCCAATTTACTCTCAAGAATTACAACTGATTGTTAACGAAGCAGCCAACATTGCTACCACCAAAGAACTGCCCGTAGAAAAGCTATCAATTAGTTTAATTGATGTCAGCAATTCCCAAAGCCATACCTTCGCCGGATATCAAAATCAAACCCTGAGATTTCCCGCCAGCGTTGCCAAATTCTTTTGGATGGCGGCCTTTTACTCAGCCCTAGAAAAAGGCATAATTACACAAAAAGAATCGGCATTTACTTCCGACTTGGAGCAAATGATCCGCTTCTCCAACAACGACGCAGCCAGCCGCATTTTAGATACAATTACAGATACAAAATCCGGGGGACAGCTCACAGGAACAGAGTTAGAAACCTGGCTGACAAAGCGTCGTCAAATTAATCAGTTTTTCCAATCAGCAGGCTACACAAATATTATGCTTTCCACCAAAAACTATCCGGTACACTATTTAAGACAAGAACAGCCAGCAGGCCGGGACTTGCAATTAAAGGGCGATCCTTCCCAGCCCATGCGTAATCAAGTAACTACTGACCAAGCCGCCAGATTAATCTACGAAATTTATACCAGACAAGCCGTTTCAAGTATCGCCAGTCGCAAAATGGCTTACTTGCTTACTAGAGATTTAGACCCCAAAGCTTGGAAAAAAGACCCTACGAATCCGATCAAAGGATTTCTCGGCGAATCTTTACCAACTAATATTTATTTTGGTTCCAAAGTTGGCTATACTTCCAAATCTCGCAGCGAAGCAGCATTTGTCAGAACTTTAGATGACAAAGCCATTTATATCTTAGTNNGCTTATTCCAAGGACGAAACGATATTTCCTGCGATTTCCCAATATGTTTTCGATCGGCTAAATGCTCGCGGGCCCAGTCGTTAGCAACCCGCCCCCGCGTACATTTGTCGCAAGATTGTAGGGGCGGGTTTCACCGACAATCGCCGAAAATCGATCGCCCGCTAAACCCGCCCTCACCCAAGGGTAAATCGTGATCCACATTTTCGCATTTGATACAAATTAAGGTTAATGCGGGTACTCCGTTGGGCCGGGGCGGGTTTATATGTATTGTTTGTGAGAATTATATATATATACTGTTGGTAAAACCCGCCCTACAGATGTATTGTGTAGGTGATCTCCTGCCTGTAACTTCTCTCATAACTGGGGCGAAAGGATTCGAACCTCTGAATGGCTGGACCAAAACCAGCTGCCTTACCACTTGGCGACGCCCCAACGTCTCAACATTTATTATACTAACATTCCCACAAGTAATTTGTCAAGTAGTTTGACAATAAAATTTGAAAAATGGCGCGCGATCGCAATTTTTCAAATTTTACGCCTTGGGCCCGGCATGGGTAGCGATCGGAATTTCAATCCAAAACTCCGCTCCCTGTCCTGGTTCCGAGATACACTTCAAGCTCCCTCCGTGTTTTTCCACCACAATCTGATAGCTGATGGACAAGCCCAGCCCCGTACCCTTGCCCACAGGCTTAGTAGTAAAAAATGGGTCAAACAACCGATATTTAGCTTTTTCACTCAATCCCGACCCGTTGTCCCGAATCCGAATCACCACAAATTGACCACTCGACTTGGACTCGATCGCATCCTCCAAATCTCCGTCTACCACCGCCGTCGAAATTTCGATCGTCTTGGGTGCGGGCTGACCTTCCAAAGCATCGATCGCGTTGCCGATCACATTCATAAATACTTGGTTGAGCAGTCCGGGGTAGCACTCCACCTTCGGCAAGTTGCCGTAGTCTTTAATCAGCTCAATTCCCGGAATCGCCCCATTTGACTTTAAGCGGCTGTGCAAAATCAGCAGCGTGCTGTCTATCCCTTCGTGAATGTCAACCGGCTTCATCTCCGCTTCGTCGTGCCGCGAGAAGTTCCGCAGAGATAAAACTATTTGGCGGATGCGTTCGGCTCCCATCTCCATTGAATCCAAAATTTTCAGTAAATCCGGCACCAGGAAATCAACGTCGATGGCTTCGGACTTCTCTAGAATTTCCTCGCAAGGCTCAGGATAGTGCTTTTGGTAAAGGCGCAGCAGAGCGAGCAGATCCTTCATGTATCCCTCGCAGTAAGTCAAATTGCCGTAAATAAAATTAACCGGATTGTTAATTTCGTGGGCGACGCCGGCGACCATTTGACCAAGAGAAGACATTTTTTCGTTTTGGATGAGTTGAGCTTCTTTCTGCTGCAAACTCTGCAAAGTCTCCGTTAGCTGGCTGGCTTGAGCTTGAGCTGCCAAGGCGGCGGCGCGGGTTTGGGCGTAAAGTTCAGCTTGGTCGATCGCGATCGCCAGTTGATCCACCACCCCTTGTAGCAATTCCACTTCGCTCGCCGCCCACTCCCGGCACCCGCTGTAATGGTTGCAAACTACCGCCCCCATTTGACCGGCGCGAGTCTTGAGCGGCAGCAGCAGCTTAGAAACAATCCCGACACTGGTCAAAAAAGCTCGCGTTGCCGGTTCAATGCAGGATGCTGTTCCCACGTCGTCGATCCTGAGCGTTTGGCGATTACAAATTTTCTCGGCCAGCAGCGTTACTTGTTCGATCGGGTAATCTACGAGCCGCTGCTTCAAATCTGGATTTACCGCCTCGTGGGTCATCGCCAAGCTGTGCTGGTTGTGGGGTGAGACTGAGTACCATAAAAAGTAGCACTGGTCAATCTGTAACAAGCTGCGAATCTCGTTAACAGCCGTATCTAAAATTTTGTCGAGGTCGAGGGAATTCCGCATCTGGCTGGCTAAGCCAAACAGCAAGCCTTCCCGGCGGCTCAACAATTCTTCCCTGGCCTTGACCCGATCGATCGCCACCGCAATCGCGTTAGCCATCCACCCCAGAACTTCTAGCGCCCCCGGAGTTGCAGCGTGGCTACTGCTCAGAGCCATTACTCCCACCAACCGCTCCTCCACTATCAGCGGATAGGTGACGGGAGATGGGAAGGGAGGTGGCAGGGGCGACAAGGGGGCAGTTTGGAGTTTTCCTGGTTCTCCGAGCTTCCAATGCTGTATTTTCATTTCCCAGCCGACCTTGCTGATGCCTGAAGCAGCCTGCAACTCTAACTGCTCTGTCTGCAGATTCAACGTCCAGATGCTCGCCCCTGTGGTGTCGAGGTGCTGTACCATTGCCTCGGTGCAGCGCTTGAGGATTGCCGGGATTGTTCCTCCTTGTCCCAGGGCTGCTCCGACTTGTGCTTGTAAGCTGGACAGGTGCGATCGCTCCTGCNNTTGCGCTCTGTGATGTCCCGCGAAACGGCGACTATTTCTCGGACTTGTTTGGTATCGGGGTCGCGAATCGGGCGCGCTGTGGTTTCAAACCAGATGTAGCTGCCGTCTTTCCGGCGGATGCGGTAGCTCAGGGCGCGAACTTCACACCCCTTCAGGATGTTTTTGTGGGCTCTGTCTAAGGCGACTCGATCTTCGGGGTGGCAAAACTCAGAGGCCCGGTATCCGATTAATTCTTCTGGCCCATAGCCCAGTAATTGCCGACAAGCTGGGGAAGCGTAGAGATACTTGCCGTCTGGGGCGTGCCTGCAAATTAAATCTGTTGAGTTTTCTGCCAGCAGCCGATATCGCTGCTCGCTTTGTTCCAGTGCTGTTTCCGCAACTAGGCGGTCGATCGCACCTTGATTAGTTTCCCACCCAGGCGATTTGCTAGAGCCGATCGCCGGCAGCGGAAATATTCTCCTGCCGCTCAAGGGCGTCTGTACCGCGCCGAAGTCTGCCCCGTTCGATCGAGCTAACTCCGAGATTTGCAGCCCGTCGCTGGCGGACTTTTCTACCTCTGCGGTCTCTTTCTGGGCTTTGAATAATTGCCAGCGCAGCTCGATCAAGCTAGAAACTTGCCGACTCAAAGTTTGCATAGCATTGAGCGCTTCTTTTGTCAAGTCTCTCGCCACAAAGTCCATGACCGAGAACACTCCCAGAATCTGCCCGTCCGATGTGACGATCGGCATTCCGGCGTAAAATTTGACGAAAGGGTGGCTCAAAGCCAGAGGATGAGTGGCAAATCGCCCTTCTGTGGAAGCGTCCCGGATGATGGCGACCAGCGACGGTGGCTTTCGGTTCGATCCAGAGTCGATCGGCCAGGAGCTCGCAACCGATGTTTGCGGGGGAATCCAGATTTGAGATGGGGAGTTTTCGGTGATTTTCCCCGAGTCTCTTAAGCGGATATTTCGATCGGAGAACCCACTCAAATTTGCTTCTATTTCGTCTTTTTCAAGGCAACTGTCGGCCAATTTTGTCTCAAGAAATTCCGACTCTGAAGTCAAACTTGCCATGCAAGATGTGAGGTCAAATTCGGAATTTGAGTCCCCGTCGCAGGCGGACTCTTCAGCAGTTTGGCAGATCGCTGTCGCGCAAAAATTCAGGTAGCGATGGGCCAAAGCTTGATCGACACCTATCTGCGACTTCAACCAATGGCCATTAGAGTCAATCAAGCTGACAAAGGCGATCGGAGTGAGATTTATCTGAGCAGCCAAGCTCACCAAATCGTCGAAGCAAGCCTCCTGATCTGAGCCGAGGAGCCGATACAGGTCAATGTCGTGGAGCTTAAACACTTTTTTACTAATCAGAGGCAAGGATGCTTTCATGTATAACTGCCCGTCTAGTTGCTGGCAACTGTCATTCTCCATGCTTAGGAAAACAAGGAGCTATAAATTTTGGAAAGAGGAGACTGCGACTCAAGTTGGCCAGAGGCTGCTGGTGTCGAGTTCAGACGCCCTAGTCTTGACTGACATTGAAACTTTTGACTTGTGGGAGTTAGAGCACCGCCGAGCTCTGATTGTAGAAATTATAATTCTTGTTGCCTGCTTTTGAGTACCTCCCGCGCAGCGGAGATCAAAGCCCTTGTCGGTCAGAAGCACCTTTCAACAATATATGGCGATCGCTTACATCAAGTTTTATAATATATTTAATCTTATTTTAACAGACTTATCTCATGGCGGCTAGCTGGCGTGCTGCTAGATTAAAATAATTGAGTTTGTGTAACAATACCAGTGGTCTTTACCAGGCTGTAGCACAGGCTAGTGCCCAAATACACTTACCCAAAAATTTGGGCGGAGCGTAGCGGAGGGCTAAAGCCCCGTCCTTCTAGGACGGCTTTAATTTCTACAAAGTGTAAATAATTATTAAACCTACGCACTTTATGAACACAGTGCTTTGTAAAAATGAGAGAATAATTGCATGATCACATTAGAGTTTAAATTGAAGGGCAAAGCGCAGCAATACCGGATGATCGACGAAATGATCCGCACAGCGCAATTTGTCCGAAACAAAACTCTTAAACACTGGATTGACAATCAAGGAGTTAAGTTGGTCGATCTATACAAACAATGCGCCATCATGGCGAAAGAGTTTGAATGGGCAGGCAAACTTAACTCGATGGCACGTCAGGCTTCGTCCGAGCGTGCCATTTTTGCTATCCTACGTTTTTTCTCAAATTGCCAAGCTAAGAAGCCAGGAAAAAAGGGATGCCCACAATTCAAGAAGCACACCCGTTCTGTAGAATATAAGACATCAGGTTGGAAGCTTTCTTCTGATAAAAGATGTCTCATTTTCACGGATGGCTTTGCTGCTGGAACCTTTAGGTTGCTGGGTAGTAGAGATTTGCACTTCTATGCACCTGATGAAATTAAGCGAGTAAGAGTAATTCGTCGTGCCGACGGTTATTTCGCCCAATTCTGCATAAATGTAGAACGAACAGAGGAATCTATT
>DMYK01000120.1:830-964 GCA_003483675.1 Microcoleaceae cyanobacterium UBA11344 | reverse complement strand
ACGGTTCCAAATCCTCGGCATCTTCGTAAAAGCGAAAAAACTTTAAAGCGGTTACAGAAACGAGTTTCTCGGAAAAAGAAAGGTTCTAGTAACCGTAAGAAAGCGATTAACAAGTTAGGAAGGAAACACCTAAA
>DMYK01000120.1:587-716 GCA_003483675.1 Microcoleaceae cyanobacterium UBA11344 | reverse complement strand
ATGCAGCGTGGTCGCAGTTTGCTGTCGGGTTGCAATACTTGGGAAAAGTGTACGGTAAAACGGTAATTGCTGTTGCTCCTCAGTATACTTCCCAAGATTGTTCAAATTGTGGGAATCTAGTTAAGAAAT
>DMYK01000120.1:0-399 GCA_003483675.1 Microcoleaceae cyanobacterium UBA11344 | reverse complement strand
TTCAGGCCGAGGAGTGTCAAAGAGCGGTTTGCTATTCCACAAATTGAGGAATAAAATTATATTCCCTATTTTCAAGAACTATAAATACTGGAGAGAAGAATATGTCTGCAAGTAGCAGCCAAGTACCAACTATTCTGGCAGTCGATGATAGCGTCGTGATGCAAGAACTTGTTAAACAGGCTTTAAGCAAAGAGTTTAGGGTGCTGGTGACAGACAATGCAGTAGATGCTTTGTCAACGATTTATCACGAACAAGTTGCGGTTTTACTGCTGGATGTTTCGATGCCCGGTATTGATGGATTGGAGCTCTGCCGCACAGTACGCAGTTTGCCTCAGTTTCAAAACTTGCCGATCGTGATGCTGACAGCGCGAGATGGAGCTTTTGATAAAGTACAAGGGC
>DMYK01000119.1:10547-14171 GCA_003483675.1 Microcoleaceae cyanobacterium UBA11344 | reverse complement strand
TACTGAGTCGGGTGACATTGAGGCTCGCTCAGACAGTTTTAACCGTAAATATACTGAAAATATTAATTTCGTAAAATCACAGAGAGCAGTGATACTGATACTAATAATTTGGCGTGAAGCGAAATCACAACGTCACAAGGGCAACTAAAAGTGACAAAAATTCACAAAATAAAAACTTGACAAATTGTATAAATATGTTAATAGTAGGATTGCATTGAGAAAAAAGAGCGATCGCCCTTGCATTCAACAAGTGCGATCGCCCTTTACCAAAAACATGGGTCTAAAGCCCCGTCCTTCTAGGACGGCTTTAATTTCTATCAAGTGTAAACAATT
This sequence comes from Microcoleaceae cyanobacterium UBA11344, assembly GCA_003483675.1. Lineage (GTDB taxonomy): Bacteria > Cyanobacteriota > Cyanobacteriia > Cyanobacteriales > Microcoleaceae > Microcoleus. The sequence continues at coordinate 13,838 of DMYK01000119.1, read as the reverse complement.
ATTAAACCTATGCACTTTGCGAATACAATGTTCTGCAAAAACGATACAATAATGGCATGATTGTATTAGAGTTCAAGTTAAAAGGCAAAATGCAGCAATATCGGGTCATAGACGAAATGATCCGCACAGCTCAATTTGTCCGAAATAAAACTCTTAGACATTGGATCGACAATCAAGGAGTCAAGTTAGTTGATCTATACAAACAGTGCGCCATCATGGCCAAAGAGTTTGAATGGGCAGGAAAACTTAACTCAATGGCACGTCAGGCTTCGGCTGAACGCGCCATTTTTGCTATCCAACGTTTCTGCTCTAATTGCAAAGCTAAGAAGCCTGGAAAAAAGGGATATCCGCAATTTAAAAAGTACACTCGTTCTGTAGAGTATAAGACTTCCGGTTGGAAGCTTTCTACCGACAAAAGATGTTTAACTTTCACGGATGGTTTTGCCGCTGGAACCTTTAGGTTACTCGGTAGTCGGGATCTACATTTCTATGCACCTGATGAGCTGCCAGCGAATCAGGGTAGTTCGTCGCGCCGATGGCTACTACGCCCAGTTTTGTATCGACGTAGAACGAACAGAGGAATATATTCCTACAGGTAAAGTTATTGGAATAGATGTAGGTTTAAACCATTTCTATACCGATAGTGACGGTGACACGGTTCCAAATCCTCGGCATCTTCGTAAAAGCGAAAAAGCTTTAAAACGAGCGCAAAAACGAGTTTCCAGAAAAAAGAAAGGTTCTAGTAACCGTAAGAAAGCGATTAACAAGTTAGGAAGAAGACACCTAAAAGTCAGTAGACAGCGCAAAGACTTCGCCATTAAGACGGCGTTGTGCGTGGTGAAATCTAGCGATTTCATAGCCTACGAAGACCTTCAGGTAAAAAATATGGTAAAAAACCATAAGCTTGCCAAATCAATCAGTGATGCAGCGTGGTCGCAGTTTGCTCAATGGTTAGAATATTTTGGAAAAGTGTACGGTAAAACAGTAGTTGCTGTCGCTCCTCAGTATACTTCCCAAGATTGCTCAACCTGTGGCAATAGTGTTAAGAAAACGCTATCAACTAGAACCCATATTTGCAGTTGTGGTACGGTACTAGACCGTGACCATAACGCAGCTCTGAATATTCTGGCAAAAGGATTGAAAGCCCGTGCAGGAATCAATCTAAATACGGTGGGGCACACCGAAATTAACGCTTGGGGACAGACCGACCTCTACTCGTTGGTGGTGACATCAACGGGCAAGCCGACTGATTGAACCAAGAATCCTCGTGCCTTTAGGCCGAGGAGTGTCAAACCATCTTTTTATCTAAATCCTGAAACTAAGTCGATCGCACCCTCAAGCGCGTGCTTTCTAAGCGTTAATATCGAGTTCCCGCACTAAAAAAGCCCATTCATCAGCCAATTCTTCAATGATTTTAGCGGTAGGTTTTCCAGCACCATGACCCGCTTTAGTTTCAATGCGAATTAACACCGGTTTTTCTCCCCCGTGCATTTCTTGCAAAGCAGAAGCAAACTTGAAACTATGAGCCGGAACAACCCGATCGTCATGATCCGCAGTTGTAATCATTGTAGCTGGATAAGCCGTACCCGATTTGAGATTGTGCAAGGGAGAATAGCCGTAAATTGTTTTAAATTCCTCTGAATTTTCAGGCGAACCGTATTCAGAAGTCCAGGCCCAACCAATGGTAAACTTATGAAAGCGCAACATATCCATAACACCGACAGCCGGCAATGCTGCACCGAATAATTCCGGCCGCTGAGTCATGCAGGCTCCCACCAATAAGCCGCCATTACTACCACCTGCGATCGCCAATTTTGCTGGCTGAGTGTATTTGTTTGCGATCAACCATTCAGCACCAGAAATAAAGTCATCAAACACATTTTGCTTGTTTAACTTTGTCCCTGCTTGGTGCCATGCTTCGCCGTATTCGCCGCCACCCCGCAAACAGGCGATCGCATAAACTCCACCCATCTCCAGCCACAAGACATTGCTAATCGAAAAACTCGGAGTTAGCGACACGCCAAAACCGCCGTAGGCATAAAGGTAAGTCGGGTTATTGCCATCTAGATCTAAGCCTTTTTTGTGAGTAATAAACATCGGTACTTGCGTGCCGTCTTTGCTGGCATAAAATACCTGTTTTGTCTCATAATCATCCGGGTTAAAATCTACATTTGGCAGTCGGTAAATTGTGCTTTCACCTGTCACCATATTGTAGCGGTAGATGATGTTAGGAGCAGTGAAGCTGGTGTAAGCATAAAAGGTTTCGGTGTCGTGCCGCTTGCCGCCAAATCCACCCGCCGAACCGATTCCCGGCAAAGCTATTTCTCGCGCGAAAGAGCCATCTAAGTTGAAGATTTTAATCTGGGTGTAGGCATCTTTTAGGTAAGCAGCAACAAATTGATTGTTGAGGATGCCAATTCCTCCAAGGGTTTCGGCTGCTTCGGGGATAATTTCTGTAAATTTCCCTTGACTTTCGGCACTGCTGAGAGATGATACAGGGGGGTTGTGGGTGTCGATCGCAATTACGCGGCCTAGGGGTGCATTCAAATCTGTTTGAAACCAGAAAAGAGAGCCTTCATTGTCGATAAAGCTGTATTCGGCCTCAAACTCACTAATTAGTTCTACAACGGTTGATTCGGGTGCGGTTAAATCCTTGTAGAAAATCAGGTTTTTTGTTTCAGTTCCCAGCCAAACTGATATAATTAGATATTTGCCATCTTCGGTAACGCCGCCGCTAAATCCCCATTCCTTTTGGTCAGGGCGATCGTAAATTAATACATCTTCAGATTGTGCAGTTCCCAGGCGGTGGTAAAACAGTTTTTGGTAATAGTTAACATCTTCATGTTTGCTTTTTTCATTAGGTTCATCGTAGCGACTATAAAAAAAGCCTTTACCGTCGTGAGTCCAAGATGCACCCGAAAATTTCACCCACTTTAAATGGTCAGATAAATCTGCGCCAGTTTCGACATCACGGACTTTCCATTCTTGCCAATCCGAGCCAGAAGTTGACAAACCGTAGGCCATAAGTTTGCCATCTTCGCTAATAGCGATACCACCCAAAGCAACGGTGCCATCTTCCGAGAGAGTGTTGGGGTCAATTAATACTTTCGGTTCGCCATCAAGGGAAGTTAAAGTGTAGAGTATGGATTGGTTTTGCAGGCCATCATTCTTGTAGTAGAAATAGCGATCGCCCTCCTTGAAAGGTATGCCGTATTTCTCGTAATCCCAAAGCCGAGTCAGTCGCTGTTTGATTTTTTCCCGCGCCGGAATTTCATTGAGGTAGCCAAAAGT
>DMYK01000119.1:7368-10497 GCA_003483675.1 Microcoleaceae cyanobacterium UBA11344 | reverse complement strand
TCCAGCCACCTGTAGGGGTCAGATACTTGGACACCGTGGTAATCGTCGGTTTGGTCGTTTTTGCGCGTTGTGGGGTAGCTTAAAGGGCGATCGAATTTAGCCATGATTTTTCACTCTCGGTAACTTTGTTCAGTTTAACTTTGAATTTGACAAATCAATTATAAACTCTTCCTCCTCTCTTCTCTTTCTTCCTTCGTGTGCTTCGCGTCTTCGCGGTTCGTTTCTCTTACTTTTCAATCAGCCATCACCCATATTCAACTAATCCAACTCCCTCCTTCCCTCCAAAGCGCGAGCCAAAGTCACCTCATCAGCATATTCCAAATCTCCCCCCATCGGTAAACCAAAAGCAATTCGCGTCACCCGCGTAAAAGGTTTCAATAAGCGGCCAACATAAAGCGTAGTAGTCTCACCTTCCACACTCGGACTAATAGCAATAATTACCTCTTCAATCTTTTGCTGACTGACACGCCGCACTAATTGTTGAATGTTCAATTGTTCCGGGCCAATGCCATCCATCGGCGAGATCACACCACCGATAACATGATATTTGCCTCTGTATTCCCGCGTTTTTTCCAAAGCAATAACATCGCGGGAGTCTGAGACTACACAAATGGTAGAATCGTCGCGGTTAGGATTGCTGCAAATTTCGCAAACAGGTTCAGCGGACAAGTGAAAACATACCTGACAAAAACCTACTTGCTGTTTGGCATCAACCAAGGAGCGAGCGAGGGCTTGCACCTCTTCCTCCGGTCGTTTTAAAATATGCAAAGCGAGTCGCTGTGCACTTTTTGGGCCGATGCCTGGTAAGCGCTGCAATTGTTCGATCAAACGGGCTAAAGGTCTAGTGTACATTAAAATCGGCGGTAATTTGTAAGATCATTTCCGGTGGATTGGTTCTTGTATAATTTGCGCGATGTAGGGGCGGGTTTTACCAACCATCTATGTGGAAAACTAAGTATCTCATAAACCCGCCCCTACTAATTTACCCTCCACTAATTTTAGCTTTATAGCCTAACTTTGTGAGAATTTCGAGCAGTTTTTGCTTGTGTTCACCTTGAATTTCGATTTCATGATCTTTGACAGTGCCGCCAGTACCGCATTGGGCTTTTAGCTGTTTTGCTAAAGTTGCTAATGTTTCGGGTTTTCCCTGAAAGCCACTGATGACTGTAACTGTTTTGCCGCCGCGTCCTTTTCGGGATGCTTCGATTTTTAGGTTTTGTTGATTTGGGGGGATTTCTTGTATGCCTCGTTGGAGGGCGGCGGAGTTGTCTATGTTGCCAAATTCGGAGTAAACTATTCGTTTTCCTGATTGATTATTTGTATCGGAGTTTTTGGGTTTTGATGTACTCATAGTAGTTTGGTATTTGGAGATTTTATGTGGGTGGGGGCGGGTTTATTTAGATTGTTTGCTGGATGTGAAATTGTTGGTGAACCCGCCCCTACGGGAATTGATTCTCTGGCGATCGCACATTCCCCGGTTTCAACTGAATTATATCGTTTATGGTTGTTTTTGGAGGATTTAACCGCAGAGGGCGCAGAGGGCGCAGAGAAAGAGATGAGAGGGATTGATAATTCTGATGTTAAGGGATTTGATTTTAGCGGGCGATCGATCTAATACTAATTTACAAAAGTCTTGCTACAATCCTCTATCTTATACCAATTATTCAAAGGATACGGCATTACCCTGTCCCTACAGATGCTCGCGCGGGAGAGATCGAAGGATAGAAGGAACTTCCGCCATCCCAGCGATTTCTTGCAGCCCTCGCGAAATTACCCGATCGCCCACAGCCCCATCGACTCGATATAATAAAACTTGTCCCATTATCCCCACAAAGTCCGTGACTGTCACTCCCCTGCGTCTCACCACCGAAACCACCGCCCAACGCCCCGACTCCCTCGGCAGATTTGGCAAATTCGGTGGCAAATATGTCCCCGAAACCCTGATGCCGGCTTTATTCGAGCTCGAAGCCGCTTTCCACAAATACCGCAGCGATCCCGAATTTCAAGAGCAACTCCAAGGATTACTCAAAGATTATGTCGGCCGCCCCAGCCCGTTATATTTCGCCGAACGCCTCACAGAGCATTATGCTAAACCAGACGGGACTGGCCCTCAAATTTACCTCAAACGCGAAGATTTAAACCACACCGGTGCTCACAAAATTAACAATGCTTTGGCTCAAGCATTGCTAGCAAAACGCATGGGAAAAAAGCGCGTAATTGCGGAAACGGGAGCCGGTCAACATGGTGTTGCTACTGCTACAGTTTGCGCTCGTTTCGGTTTGGAATGCGTTGTCTACATGGGCGTTCACGACATGGAAAGACAGGCTTTAAATGTGTTTAGAATGCGGCTGATGGGTGCCGAAGTGCGGCCGGTGGCGGCGGGTACGGGAACTCTTAAAGATGCTACTTCTGAAGCGATTCGCGATTGGGTGACAAATGTCGAAACAACTCATTACATTCTCGGTTCCGTAGCTGGACCCCATCCTTACCCGATGATGGTGCGCGATTTCCATGCGATTATCGGTCAAGAAACCCGCGCTCAGTGTCAAGAAAAGTGGGCTGGTTTGCCGGATATTTTATTAGCTTGTGTGGGCGGTGGTTCTAATGCAATGGGTCTTTTCCATGAGTTTGTTGGGGAAGAAACTGTGAGGTTAATTGGTGTTGAAGCGGCGGGAGAAGGTGTGGAAACTGATAAACACGCGGCTACTTTGACTAAGGGAACTGTGGGTGTTCTGCACGGGGCGATGAGTTATTTGTTGCAAGATAATGAGGGCCAAGTCATTGAGCCGCATTCGATTAGTGCGGGTTTGGATTATCCTGGTGTGGGGCCGGAACATAGTTATTTGAAGGATGCTGGTAGGGCTGAATATTACAGTGNNGCTTTGGATGCTTTTCAACGGCTTTCGCAGTTGGAGGGGATTATTCCGGCTTTGGAAACTGCTCATGCGATCGCCTATTTGGAGACTCTTTGTCCGCAGTTGACCGGCAATCCGCGCATTGTTCTCAACTGTTCAGGACGCGGTGACAAAGATGTGCAGACTGTGGCGAAGGTTCTGAATACCTAGTGCGATCGGAATTTTGGGCGATCGATTACAGAACTTACGCAAAGCCTATATGTCATGCTGAGTG
>DMYK01000119.1:1425-7263 GCA_003483675.1 Microcoleaceae cyanobacterium UBA11344 | reverse complement strand
TCTCGGAAAAGACTACATGTCATACTGAGTGAAACGAAGCATCTCGGAGATTATTCAGTTTTTTCGCAGTCCCGATTCTATACATTCATCCGCGAAGGATCGGGACAAAGAATGACAGAATTACTTTGAAATTTCTTAGTCATATCGGAGATTCTTCGCTTCGCTCAGAATGACATATAGGACTTACGCGCTAATAACCTAATTATGTCATGCTGAGTGAAACGAAGCATTTGAAAACCTCATAATAGCGTCTATAATGCGTAAATTCTAACATGATTATACGAGCGCGTAATTCGCTCAGAATGACAGGACTGAATTAACTTGCTCTCTCACTCTAAGTAATGTACAAATCTTTAGTTTTGATGTCCCTGGGATTGCTAACAATCCTGCCTAATTGTTCCCAAGTTATTCCTACAGAATCGCAGCCACAAAATTTAATGAATACTAATCTTGCTTCTCGTTCAATTGCTGACTTAGAAAAAGCGGCTAACCAACAGATTAATCAATATCGAGCATCTAAGAAGTTGCCGCCGCTGAGTGTGGATTCGCGGATTACTCAGCAAGCCAGGATTCACAGCGAAAATATGGCGAGTGGGAAGGTTAAGTTTAGCCATGATGGATTTGATGGGCGGGCAAAGGCAATCGCGATTCCTTATCAAAGTGTAGCTGAAAATGTTGCTTACAATATGGGCTTCAGCGACCCGGTACGCAATGCTGTTGACGGTTGGATTAAGAGTGAGGGCCACCGCAAGAATATGGAAGGTCGGTTTAATTTGACTGGGATTGGGATTGCAAAAAATGCTAAAGGGGAGTATTATTTTACTCAGCTTTTTGTCCGCAGTCGATAAGGTGAAGGAAGTTCGGCAGCGGATTGTGTAACGGATGTAACGGATGTAACGGATGCAACGGATGTAACGGATGTAACGGATTGAAGGAAGAAGGAATAAGGCAGTTAACAGTCAACAGTCAACAGTCAACAGTCAACAGTTACTAATAATGGAATTTTCTGATTTTCAAGTGTGCGATCGCGATCTTCCCGATTCTCTCTTATCTTACTATTTGACAGCGGAGGCGATCGCTGTTGATACGGAAACAATGGGTTTGATGCCGTGGCGCGATCGGCTGTGTTTGGTGCAGTTGTGCAACCCGGAGGGTAAAGTTGCAGTGGTGCGAATTGCTAAAAACCAGACAACCGCGCCGAATTTAAAGAAGTTAATGGAAGCTGACATCGAGAAAGTATTTCATTTTGCTCGCTTTGATATGGCAACAATGCGTTACAATTTAACTATTGACATTGCGCCGGTTTTCTNNAACAGACACGGACTGAAAGAAGTAATTCTCGAACTGGAAAAAGTAGAATTAAATAAAACTTCTCAAAGTTCCGACTGGGGAAATGCGACTAATCTTTCAGACGAGCAACTGGATTATGCTGCGAATGATGTTCGCTATTTGTTGAGCGCTAAACAGAAGTTGACTGCGATGTTGCAGCGAGAAGAACGTTGGGAAATTGCACAGGAATGTTTTAAGTGTTTGCCAGTTTTTGTAAGTTTGGATTTATTGCAATACAAAGATGTGTTCGAGCACGGATGATATCAATTCCGGTTGATTCATTCTTGTATATGTCTGTAGGGGCGGGTTTCACCGACAATTGGCGAAAACCGACAATCTCGTAAACCCGCCCCCACCCCACCGACAATAGCCGAAAACCGACAATCTCGTAAACCCGCCCCCTAATTGAGGCAAATCGCTTCAATCTAAAATCTAAAATCTAAAATCTAAAATCGATCGGCTATTACTGCTCAAGATTGTGTTCGTTCATCAAAGCTTCAATTTGATCGTCAAGATTTCTAATCACCCGTTCCAAAGCCGGCAAGCCATCTAATGGCAAGGGAGCAAGCCGAGTTAGATCGCGAATTTGATTCACTTTTCGCTGCAATTCCTGGGCCAGTTGTAGTGCATCCCGACTCAAATTAGACAACTGCTGCTGCTCGTAAAACCTTAAAGCCGCACCGCGCAACACTTGCAGCGTCGCATCTTCCCCGCCACTGACAGGTATTACTCGCAAGCGCAATAACAAATGAGTTTTTTGATAAATTCGTTCAACTTCCACCTGTTGTGGGTGTTCCACTCGACTAAGAGGCATATTTGTTAGTCGCTTCAACTCGTCGATTACCTCTTGGAACAATAGGGGTTCGATACCTTCAAGCATTGATTTCAAAACGCCGTCTTGACTCCAAAGAATTCGACCTTGCAAGTGCTGTCGCTCAAAAAACAGGCGGCCGATACCCTCTAGCAGCACTCTACCGAGCAATTCTTGCAGCAGTTGTGGCGCGGGTAAAGTTACTAAAACTTCCACAGGACTTGATAAGTGCAAGGCTTTTACCTCCAAAATTTGCAAGGGGATTGGTGGCTGCGAAACCCAGGTTGGCGAAGATTTCGATGGATTGGCCGGGCGAGTTTGGGGTTCGGGCCGAGACAGCAATGTTTCTGCTTCCGACGACAGCGTTGCAGTCGCCCCAGCCCCACCAGTTGAGGCTGTCTGTAGAGGCCCTGTCCCCTTGCCCGATGCGGTGGCTGTCTGGGTCGGTTCTTTTACCCGGCTGCTGTGCAGCAAGTAAGCTGAGAGCACTGAGCGCTGGGTTTCCGATGAAAGTGGCTCCGTTGTTACAGAGCAATTCATGTAAGCTAAAATTCGCTGTACATAGTCTAAAGCCGAGTCATCTTGTGCATCGACTACGCCCAGTTTTAAAATATTACCTTCTAGAGACAGAGGCAAAACTTGATAGTAAAGGCAGGCTTCAAAGGGGACAACCGTATCAATTAATGGAAATATGCGATCGGTGTTCATTGTCGTCGCCGAGTCTGTTGGAGATGTATATACCATTAGCCACTAAGTAGTAGTCGGGGACAAGCACGATCCGATCGCGCTTTTGCGACACACCAACCTCGTCTATCAAATTCAACGCTGTAAATTCCCTGACGGGGGTAGAAGTCTGGAGACTGAAAGTTCTTTTGAAAAAAAATCGTGAGTCCAATCGGCCCCTGCGATCGATCGTCCGATGTCAAGGGGATGTTTTGGCTAATTCACAAATTTTACATAGGCACCACAACTGATTATTGATAAACAACTGCTTCAATTGACTTCAAAGCAGTATTTGTTAGACCCCACAGTTCGCACCATCGCACGGCGGCGTTGCTTGGTAGATAGGTCGGTGTAATAGTTAATTGAGGATTGGGTAGAAAATCCTGAGAAGTCGATCGTGCTGCTAATATCTTATCCTACCCAGCAATAATCGCCATTAATTGCTGACAATTAAGCTGCTCAGGACGATCGCCCGACCTTCAATTTGGCAACTCACAGCAAATAGAGCGGTTCGGGAACTGATTTGTAGCCATTCAGAAAAATCTTACAAATAATTAACAATTAGTAGCCTGCAACTGATGACCGATCACTGGTTGCGGAGGGATTGAGCTGCTAAATAGAGTTTACTCCACTCGCCGATGACCTGATTGGTTTTCAATTTCAATTCAGAGGCGATCGTCTCTACACTTTTACCTGCTTTCAGCGATTCGATCAACTGCCGCTGAATGGGAGTGAGGTTTTGCCAATATTGCTGCCACTGACTGGGAGTCAAGCCCAAACTGTGTTCTTGTAGCGAAGTTTCCAGCCAGCTAGCGACTAATTCCGGCGATTGTTTGACGGCGAAAACCCGAATCGCGTGGTAGCTAACTTTTTCTCGCAAGCGGTAAATTTGCTTAATCGGAACATTCAAAGCTTCAGCGATGGCTTCCTGAGAACGCCCTTGGAGGTACAGCCGTAGCCACTGGGAGGCCAGCGGATCGACTTCCGTCGCCAAGTAATTCTCAAATTCTGCTTGGACAATCTGCCGCTGAGCTTGCCGGTCTTCCCAAGCTTGATTTTCTTGATACTCAGACATCGCCTGTTCGTCTAGCAGGCTGACGGGTTCATCTGTATCATCGGGGATCACCTGTTCCGACACCAGCCGCACCCAGTCTCCTGCTGGGACTTGCGTCAAGCCGCCCCGCTGGGAACGTCGCAGGTAGTTGACAAAACGGTAGACTAGGAGCGGCTGGTTGCGAATCGGCCGTAGACAATATTCTTCTACACTTGCTAGTAGCAAAGAATTTCGCAGGCGTCTGTCTGAGGTACATTCAGCAATCCAGGCGACTTGCTGCTGAAGGTATCGATCGGAATTGAGCATTTCCTGAATCACCTCTTGCAGTACCTCTACCGCTGTGCGCTGTCTGTCGCGACTCAGAGACACCCAAGCCAGGATTTTTTGTCGCAGCACCACCAAACCGCCCAGCCGCCCGATTAAGTTGCGGTAAGCTTTTTCTGGCGGCACACCCAGATAGCGAGAAAGCAAAATTCGATACAGAAAGTCGATCGCCCCAGTCGCGATCGCCAATTGAGTAGGATTGAGAGTATCAAATCGATCTGGCTTGTCTCCCAACAGCCAGCGGACAACACTCTGGCGAGTGCTAGGGCTCTCGTCCGGGCAATCTTTTTCCAGTCGAGACTTCCAATCTTGTGCTAATCTTTCCGCCAAGGTCATGTGCTGTTGAGATATTATCTTTCTCCCCCGATTTTACGTGGTATGCTGAACAATTGAGTCTTTTTTAGATGTACGATTGTACGATCGGATAAATTACCCTAAACTAAATTTGATTACGGTGCGATATGGCTGCATTTTTATTAGAACTCGGTACAGAAGAATTACCCGCGTCTTTCGTCTGCGATAGTGTCCAGCAATGGCAGCGATTGATACCTGCAAATCTTGCCGAACAATTCTTGACAAATGACTCAATTCATGTATACGCTACTCCGCGACGCTTGGCAGTTCTCGTAAAAGGATTGCCAGTTCAGCAATTAGACAGAGAAGAAGAGGTAAAAGGGCCGCCCGCGAGTTCGGCTTTTAAAGATGGGAAACCGACTAAAGCAGCCGAAGGTTTTGCGAAAAAACAAGGCGTAGAAATGGATGCTTTGGAAGTTCGCGCTACAGATAAAGGCGATTTTGTATTTGTACTGAAAAAGATTCCGGGGCGGATGACAGCAGATATTTTGGCAGAAATTGTGCCGCTGTGGATTAGCAAATTGGAAGGTAAGAGATTTATGCGGTGGGGCGACGGTGAGTTGAAGTTTCCTCGACCGATTCGATCGATAGTGGCACTGTTGGATGATACTGTACTGCCGATCGCCCTGGTGAACGGTTCAGATACGGTAAACAGCGATCGAATTTCCCAAGGGCACCGCGTGTTGTACACCCCCCCTACACCCCCCCTTGCTAAGGAGGGGACGCTTCCGACACCCCCCCTTGCTAAGGGGGGGACGGGGGGGGTGTCTGTTTCGCAAGCCGAGGGCTATGTCGAGAGTCTGCGGGCTGCTTACGTTGAAGTCGATCGAACACAGCGCAAAACTCAAATTAAAGCCCAAGTAGAAGCCGCCGCCACAAAACAAGGGGGTTACGCAGACATCAGCGATGATTTGTTAGAAGAAGTAACCGATTTAGTAGAATGGCCGAACGCAGTTGTTGGCAAATTTGACGAGGAATTTTTGATATTACCGCCGGAAGTAATCACCACAATAATTGTCACAAACCAGCGGTATTTTCCGATTCTAAAAAATCCCAAATCTCCCGAACTTCTGCCCTACTTCATTACAATTTCCAACGGCGATCCTGCGAAATCAGCCATCATCGCCGCCGGGAACGAGCGAGTAGTTCGCGCGAGATTAGCAGACGGTCAATTTTTCTACAAAGCAGACTTGGCAAAACCTCTAGAAGATTATTTGCCCAAATTGGAAACAGTGACTTTCCA
>DMYK01000119.1:263-1380 GCA_003483675.1 Microcoleaceae cyanobacterium UBA11344 | reverse complement strand
CAACTAACAGCAGAAGAAAACTTAAACATAGCAAGAGCAGCCTTACTTTGCAAAGCCGACCTCGTAACCCAAATAGTTTACGAACTGCCAGAAATGCAAGGAATCATGGGGCAGAAATATGCTTTAGCCAGCGGCGAATCAGAAGCAGTAGCCACAGGGATTGTTGAACATTATTTGCCCAAAGGTGCCGGGGACAAACTGCCCCAAACTATCACAGGTCAAATTGTCGGAATCGCCGACAAACTAGATACATTAGTCAGCATCTTCGGCTTAGGAATGCTGCCAACTGGTTCCTCCGATCCCTTCGCTTTGCGCCGCGCCGCCAATGCAATAGTTAACATTATTTGGACTGCTGAGTTATCAGTGAATTTGCACCAATTACTCGCAGAAAGTGTTGGTGAATTTACAGCAATTCGCCCGGAAGCAAGCTCAGAATTACTGTCACAATTATATGAGTTTTTCCTGCAAAGAATTCGCACTTTGTTGCAAGAAGAAAAGCACGTAGATTACGATTTGGTAAATGCAGTTTTGGGAGAAAACGACCCAGAATATACAGAACGAGCATTGCGAGATTTGTTGGACACTTTAGAAAGAGCGCTTTTCTTGCAACAAATCCGCAATGACAATACATTGGATAAAATCTACGAAACAGTGAATCGTTCAACTCGTTTGGCGGCTCAAGGAGATTTGGATAAAATTGAATTAGAACCGAAAAAAGCAGTGAAACCAGAATTATTTCAAAAATCGGCTGAACAAGCTTTCTACGATGCTTTAGTGCAGTTAGTGCCGCAAACTCAGTTATCGAAGCAAACTCGCAATTACCAACAATTAGTAGATAGTTTAACTGAAATTGCTCCGACGGTTAGCAACTTTTTTGATGGGCCAGAAAGTGTTTTGGTGATGGATTCTGACCCGGAAATTAAGCGCAATCGGTTGAGTTTACTGGGATTGCTGCGGAATCATGCGCGGGTGTTGGCTGACTTTGGGGCGATCGTCAATCGATTTTAGATTTGAGATTTGGGATTTTAGATAGCCGCCAAAGGTTAAGATGTAAGATAAAATCCATTGGTATCCGAATTATTCAATACTCTCTTCTCTCTTATCTTGCTCTGCGCCC
>DMYK01000119.1:0-139 GCA_003483675.1 Microcoleaceae cyanobacterium UBA11344 | reverse complement strand
AAATGAGAGAGCCGCCAAAGGTTAAGATGTAAGATCAAATCCATCGGTATAGGAAACATTCAATACTCTCTTATCTTGCTCTGCGCCCTCTGCGCCCTCTGCGGTTAAATAATCCAAAAAAACCGTAACCGATCGAAAA
>DMYK01000185.1:5913-6229 GCA_003483675.1 Microcoleaceae cyanobacterium UBA11344 | reverse complement strand
CGCAATGCGCACCCTACAAGTAGGGTTGATCGTAAGTCCTGAATAGCGCAATGGATTTGGCCCAAAGGATGCTGAATATGTCTGACGAACAAGTAGAGCGCATCATCGTGACTGTTGATGACCAAAACTTACCGGTAATTCAATCGGTTGTCACTGCGTTACAATCGGCGGGAATGAAAGTGGATCAGGTGCTAGCTGTTACTGGTATTATTACTGGAGCAGTTTCTCCGTCGAAGCTAGAAGGACTAAGGAGCCTACCGGGTGTCGCTGGTGTCGAGGTCGATCGAGAAATGCAGGCAATTTAAACTAATCAATC
>DMYK01000185.1:1234-5878 GCA_003483675.1 Microcoleaceae cyanobacterium UBA11344 | reverse complement strand
TCAAACCGACAAGGCAAAATCTCTACACCTTCACCGATCGCCTTTCTGAATAATTCTCCGTAAGTGCGATCGGCACTATCCCCAGGCGCAAAATCTGTACAATCTCCGCGATTAATAAAATACAACATTACAGCCCTGGAACCCTGCTGCACAACTTCGATCAATTCTTTCAAATGTTTCTGTCCTCTCTCTGTGACTGTATCGGGAAATAAAGCCAAGTTCTCTTGGGCCCAAGTTGTATTTTTAACTTCCAGAAAAACAGGACTTTCCTCGCCTGTCAGCCAAAAATCAATTCGACTTTTTCGATCTTTACCATAAACAACTTCCGGTTGAATCACACTGTAATTTCCCAACTCAGGAAACAATCGCAATTCCAAAGCTAATTTAATAACTCGATTGGGCAAACCCGTATTAACTCCCACCCAAGTTGGTTCTGTGTCGCACACTTTAATTAATTCCCAAGTATAAGCTAACTTGCGTTTAGGATTGTCGCTGGGAGATACTAGCACTGGATTACCGGGAATATAAACACCCGTCATCGGGCCCGTATTCGGACAGTGTGCGGTGATGATTTCTCCCGAAGCAAGTTCGATATCGGCGAAAAATCGCTTGTATCGCTTGATTAAAATGCCGGGTAAGAGAGGGGGATATTTGTAAATAAAGTCAGTCATCATTATGCATCAGTAATTAGTAATTAGTTGTTAGTCAGTCTTTGTTTCATCTGCTTTGCTGCTAAAGCATAACCTCCATCAGCACCGTCTATAAAATGTACTTGGTGGCCGTTGCGTTCAAACACTAAACAAGTCATCAACGCTCTGTCAGCAACGTGCAAACCATAAACTATCTTACCTTCTCTGTAGTTTTTTTCCAAGTACCCCGTCAATTTTTCTCGCTGGGACCGATCACCCGAAATTACCATTCTCAACATATCATCAAATTTGCGGTAATCCGTAGCTGCGATCGTCTGAGCTTTATAAACTCCCCAATCTAACTCTTCTGTCTTAACTTTAAAATTCATTAGCAGCGAACCAAGCGCCGTCTCTAACTGTATTTTTGATAAATATAACTGGCGGTATAACCAACTAGCATTGCTCGCCCTAACTTGAGTTTCTTTAATCAGCTTTCTGCTATTCAATGTCAATTTAAGATTTTGAATAGCAATAGGATTTAAACAATCTTCTTGGCCGTAAATCTCTTCAATTTTTTCTAAAATATTTCTGTAAAATAGATGGCTCTGCTGACCAAAATCCGCTCGCACCATTACCAGCAGCGTTACTATTTCCCCGTACTTGCTGGGAATATCCTGCCATCGGCACTCCAATCCCGAAAAATCGGCTGTTGCAGAAATGTCATTATTTTTAATCTTGTAAATATTACCAGCAACAGGGTCTTTAATGAGTTCAGTAGCACGGGTTAAGCCGCCGCCACTAAAAATAGCTTGGCTGTAATTTTCCGAAACTTTAAACTTAGCTATTTTCACCGGAGAATTAGCTGCGGCCACAACTTTAACCGGCACAGCCCCAACTCGCAAATCCATGTCAAATTCAGTCTTAGCCATTTGTTGCGTGGCCAGCAAAGCTTTCTGGGCAGCGGGTAAAAGCGATGGCCCCATTAAAAGAGAAGCGCCGTCGCCACCAAAGACAAAGGGAATTTCAATTTTGCCGGCTACATTCAAAACAGCAGCGATCGAACAAGCCCCCAATAAGTTAACTTCTTTGTATTTTCCCGCTTCAATCGCTTTGGTAGAACCGCGAATATCTGTGACAATAATGTACCAGTCATCGGGTACATCAACAAAGTTCCGCAAGTCAGTAATATCGATAAAATTGTCCAGTAAACGCAATTCGGAATAGAAGTTTTCTGAGTTCATGATATGATTCTCCAGATTCGCTATTAAAATAAGTGAAGCCTTTTAGCATTACGGTTTGTAACCATTTGTGACAGAATTACAGAAGCCCTCTCGTTCCCTGGCCGGCATTGCCGGCATTGTCGCAGTCGCCACTCTGATTAGCAAAGTTTTCGGGTTAGTGCGCCAAATTGCGATCGCCGCAGCCTTTGGAGTCGGTGTCGCCGTCGATGCTTACAACTACGCCTACGTCATTCCCGGTTTCTTATTTATTTTACTCGGAGGCATAAACGGGCCATTTCACAGCGCCATAGTCAGCGTTTTAGCCCGCCGCGACAAAAAAGAAGCAGCACCCTTAGTCGAAACTATCACCACCTTAGTCGGCGGCTTGTTGCTGTTGGTGACGATCGCCTTAATTATTTTTGCCGATCCGCTGATCGATTTGGTAGCACCGGGATTAAATAAAACACCAGAAGGTTTAGAAATCAAAGCGATCGCCATCCAGCAATTTCGGATTATGGCGCCAATGGCATTACTTTCGGGCTTAATCGGCATTGGTTTTGGCACTCTCAACGCCGCCGATATGTACTGGTTGCCATCAATTAGCCCTTTATTTTCCAGCGTTGCACTTGTGGGCGGTTTGGGTATTCTCGCACTGCAACTCGGAGACAAAATCACTCAGCCGCAATACGCATTAATGGGCGGCTTAGTTTTAGCTTGGGGAACTTTAGCGGGAGCAATTTTGCAGTGGTTGGTGCAACTAGGGGCGCAGTGGCACGCGGGCTTAGGAAAATTGCGGTTGCGGTTTAATTTTCAACTGCCTGGAGTTCAAGAAGTAATTAAGGTGATGGTACCTGCTACTTTGTCATCAGGAATGCTGCAAATTAATGTCTATACTGACCTTTTTTTCGCATCCTACATCCCTCAAGCCGCCGCTGCGATGGGCTATGCAGGCTTGTTAGTTATGACACCTTTAGGCATCATTTCTAATGTAATTCTAGTGCCATTTCTGCCAATATTTTCTCGCCTCACCGATCCGAGAGATTGGCCGGAATTAAAAGTTCGAATTCGTCAATCTTTAGTTTTGACTGGCATTACGATGCTACCACTAAGCGCTTTAATGGTAACACTTGCTGGGCCCATTGTGCGCGTTGTTTATGAACGCTATGCTTTTAATCAGTCAGCCTCGCAGTTTGTCGCACCGGTATTAATGGCTTACAGTATTGGAATGTTTGTGTATTTGGGCCGCGACGTTTTGGTACGGGTATTTTACGCTTTTGGAGACGGAGAAACACCTTTTCGAGTCAGTATTTTTAATATCTTTTTAAATGGTCTTTTGGATTATTTATTAGTCCAAGCTTTTGGCGCGCCCGGATTAGTTTTGGCGACGGTGGGAGTGAATCTTACTTCGATGATTATGCTTTTGTACTTATTAGATAAAAAGCTGGGAGGGCTACCTTGGCGGGAATGGAGTTTGCCATTTCTGGGGTTAGTTTCTGGGAGTTCTGTAACTGGTTTCGTGGCTTTGGCTACTCTGCGAGGATGTCAAAGAGTTTTGGGTACTGAAGGTTTGCTAATTCAATTACTGGAGTTGGGTTTGTCAAGTTTCTTAGGGTTAGGATTTTTTGCTGTGTTTGTCAGTCAGATGAAGTTGCCGGAAGTTGATATGTTTGTCGATCGCATTCGGGGGCGTTTTGGCAAATAAAAATGTCAGGTGGGCTGTGCAAAGCGTTTCAACAACCAGGCTAAAACCCTCTGTCTCTCTGATTTGTATCGCAGTTTCGATCCCCCTAAATCCCCCTTAAGAAGGGGGACTTTGAGCGCTCTTGTCCCACCCCTAAATCCCCCTTAAGAAGGGGGGTTAGGGGATCGAGGCGCTAATCCTCACACAAAAATCTGGGTACTACATTTGACCTGGTTGTTGACACCAATGGTGGGCAGTGCCCACCCTACATACAGACGTTCCGCGCAAATTATGTTTACATATTTCGCTGAAATTCCTCCAAAACATCCATCAATTTAACTTGACATTGCATCGGAATCAAATCAGCTAATGGCACTTCCCGTTTACCGCCGCCCAACTTAACTGGAATACTTTGCAAAACTTGTCCAACTCGATCGTCATCTAAATTGCCATCTTCCAGCATCGCATAAAGTTGTTCGGCAACAACTGTATGCAGGTGAGCATCTCTGAGATACAAATGCCACTTGGCAATGTCAATGTAGACATTTTCGCCGATTTCAGCGGCTAAGGATTCGATCGCCTGTGTAGTATTAGCCATATCTAAAAAAGCAAGTTATTTATGATCGGTTAAAAGAGTTAACAAGTCGCCGATAACTCCCTTCAGCCAGAATCTTTAGTGAGGGGCGAATAATCGGCGATCGCAAAAATGTAAATCGCGTGGGCCAACACTAACAGTGCCCACCCACCAGTTACCGAAATTGCCCAAGGCCAAGTAGCCTTTTGTAAATTGTGAACAAACCACAAAACAGAATTAGAAGCCGAAAAAAGACCGACGTGGATGGCAAAATTCATTCGATCGTCTAAACGACGGTATTCTGGATCTTGGCGATCGGGTTTGCGGGGCCAACGAGGAGGCATAGCTTTTCACTTTAAGTTAGTAGTTCTGCCGTTATTTTAATCTTAAGTGCAGCTTTTTGAATGCTGCATCCCTCTTTCGGCTGGAAATTTATGCGTCGCCGATTTCATAGTCTCCTGACTTACCACCGCTTTTACTCACCAGCCGAATCGATTCAATTTCGATCGACTTTTCCAAACCTTTCGCCATATCGTACAG
>DMYK01000185.1:189-1187 GCA_003483675.1 Microcoleaceae cyanobacterium UBA11344 | reverse complement strand
AACTGGGCGTCAGGAGTCACCTGCACTTCCACGCTAGTCAGCGCCAGGGGATGGCACAGCGGAATCAAATGCGCCGTCTGCTTAGCCGCCATAATTCCAGCCAGCCTAGCAGTACCCAACACATCGCCTTTGGGCGCATTCCCCGCTTCAATCGCCGCAAACGTCTCCGGCAGCATCCGCACGCGGCCAGCGGCCACAGCTTGCCGCACAGTTGGCACTTTCGCCGAAACGTCCACCATTTGGGCTTCACCGCTATTGTCGAGGTGAGTTAGCAGCCCGGTAACAGGCAATTTAGAAAAAGTTGGCGAAAGGTCTTGCATTATTTTGATAAAGGTGTTAGTGTTAGATTCTGTGGGAAAAGAACTTAATTAATTTTAAATTAAGTCTGAACTCAACAGGGGCTTGTAGCTTAGTTGGATAGAGTGCATGGCTACGAACCATGAGGTCGGGGGTTCGAATCCCTCCAAGCCCATTTAAGAAAGTTATGAGTTTTGAGTTCTGAGTTGTGAATGAAGAAATTTATTCTACTCAATACTTAAGACTCATAACTTTTTTTTAATTTCTCAGAACTTGTGTACTATCAACAGTTTGAGGTATAGCCGTCAGGATGGCAATTTCCCGCTCGCCATCCCGAATCGCTGTGTTCACTAGCACTAAGTAAGCCAACCTCAAAAAACCGAATACCCAGCTACCCGACTTCTGGAAGTGCTGCGGGGAGCTAAAAGAAGAGCGTACTCTTGAGTTTTCCCAACAAATACTTAATTAAATAGGACTTACGCAACATCACCATAGACGGGGGCAACCACGGGGGGATTGCCCCTACAAAACGCTATATGCAGAGGCTTTGCGTAAGTCCTGTTAAATTTAACGGCTCAATGCTACAAAAACAGCCGAACATTTTCCCTCGAATTTAATTGTTTACCCTGACTCTAAATTAAGGGAGAAATTCAAAAAATTCTTTTTGATTCTAAGTAGCTGCTATAGCAGTCGCCAAGGCG
>DMYK01000185.1:0-154 GCA_003483675.1 Microcoleaceae cyanobacterium UBA11344 | reverse complement strand
AGGGAGCAATGACTAAAGCACCTTAACAGCCTTGGCGGTTGCTATACCTATATCGAGTGTTACTCGATCTAACAATTTATACAAATAATTAGCTAAGTATTGACATTTTTTCCCGCAGGTTGTAAAATGATATCATTTAATATCCAAAATTCCG
>DMYK01000124.1:4041-10640 GCA_003483675.1 Microcoleaceae cyanobacterium UBA11344 | reverse complement strand
GACCTACATCCTGGCATCAAACCTGCCGGAATTAGTACCATTCCTGTTCATGGTGGCGTTGAAGATTCCTCCTGCACTGGTGATCATGCAGATTCTTGCCATTGATTTAGGAACTGACATAGTGCCTGCATTGGCCTTGGGCGCAGAACGGGCAGAAGTCGGAACCATGCAGCAGCCCCCCCGGAAAAAATCGCAACCGCTTCTCGATCGCTCCCTGCTGTTACGCGCCTATGGCTTCTTGGGATTGTTGGAAGCAGCCCTGGCGATGGCAGCATTTTTTCTGGTGTGGTGGAGTTACGGTTATGACTTAGCAGAATTACAAGCCGTAACGCCAAGCATTCTGTCTCGTTCAGCAGATGCCGCCACGATCGCCATCTATACTCAAGCCATCACTATGACTCTGGCATCAGTCGTGGCTTCTCAAACGGGCAATGTTTTTGCCTGTCGATCGGAACGTGGGTCAATTCTGCCGCTGGGATTCTTTTCTAATCGACAAATCTGGCTCGGAATTGCCATTGAATGGGTCTTAGTGGCGATCGTTAGCAATAACGCATTTTTGAGCCGCATTTTTTCGACAGCACCTTTAGCGCCCTGGCAATGGCTGGTATTGCTGGTTTGTCCACCGATCGTCTTAGGAGCAGAAGAACTACGAAAAGTCGTGTTTCATGGGAAGTTCATTTCCAAGCAGAGCCGGTAAATGTGGCGATCGTCTGGGAGTTAGAAACCGGGTTTCTTCGGAAAATCTGGTGAGGATGTTGAGATGATCGCAGAAACCCGGTTTCTGGGATGAGGGTCGCGCTTTTTAATTTTCGCATCTATGAAGTGCTAGGAAGCTACTGCAAAATCTGTCTCCGTCATACTTGATTTGCAACAGGAATTTTTAACTTGACAAGGGATTTTTGTAGAACACTGGGTTTAACGCTCAACCAAACTTGTGGGCGATCGCAAATAACTTCCAGGTAGCGTCACAACGGCTACAGTGTTTCCCAACAGATCGAAAAATTCAACGCTATAACCTGTTTCTAGTCCTTCAACGTGATGCTGTTCCACAACTGTACCGATATCGCCGGCATAAAGTCCTTGTTCTGGAAGGTTGCATAGCAAGATGACATCAGAATAAAGTTGATAGTTCATATCCTCCTCTGTTAATCTTTTAATCGGGAATCAGAAAAACGTGCTTTCCGACAATAGTGTTTCAATCGCTTTCATAGCCTGTCTGCATCATAATTGATTTGCCACAGGAATTTTTAACTTGACAAGGGATTTTTGTAGAACACTGGGTTTAACGCTCAACCAAACTTGTTTGCGATCGTCTTTAGTATAGCCAATGACAACAGCACCAACAGGCGAATCAATATCGGGATACATTTCTGGTGTCATCGATCCGGTATCGAGAAAGTCGGAAATTTGAATAAGTCCTTTTACCTCTGCATCGCCAAGATTGACAAATACTCCAAAAGGTGCATGAAATTCAATCTTGCCGTATATTAGTTTTCCAAGTGGATACTTGGACTCGATCGAGTTCCAAAATTCTTGATTCATAGTCAACTGCTGTTTTAGGATTCTCGGAAACTGATTCAAAATGGGAAAAAGATTGTGCGGGATTGCTAGTTCAATACTTGGGCCGCCCTGATAGAATCTTTCCAGTGGCTTAAATGTTATCTCATAGGTTTACTTGTCTATTATCACCTCCAATATTCCTTGCTGGTAATTATTGTTATATTCTTCAGCCAGACTTCTCGAATCGGAAGCTGCGAAGTAGCATTTGCCATTCTCGTAGGGTGGATTGTTTGGAAAGTCTGCTGGAGGGAAACCATCTCGCAATAATTTTTGCGCTAACCCTGGCTGGGGAGCTTTATAAATTGTAACTGTCTGAGTGGCATTATCTGATGTCATCTCTAATATCTTGTCCGATCGATCGACCATAATATTAAAGTTCGCAAATCCGGTTGAAATCGAGGGGTGAGTTCAATTGCGATCGGTTGCGGATCAATTGTCATCGATGCCGTCCCACAGTTGAGACAAGGGAAGAGTTTGTCCGGTAATTGCCTCATGGAAGCCTTGCTGAATCCCTTTGAGGACAGTTTCAGTGGGGTCATCATCGGGATCGATGTCAGTGTCTTGACGAATTTCTTGTTGCAGTTCTTTGAAGCGTCCTTTATAGATATGTTCCCATTGATCGGACTGCAAGAATTTGATGAAGGCTAAGACTTCTTGTTGCTGGTCTGGCGATAAGACCTTCACATTTTCCAAAATGGCTTGTTCGACGGTCATAATTATCCTTGTTTTTGATTGCTATTCTACAATCTAGTAACAACATTATATCAAACGGTTTGCCCAACAGCAATTCGGGGGTGAGTTCAATTGCGATCGGTTGTGGATCGCTCAATTAAATCGCAAATAACTTCCAGGTAGCGTCGCAACTGCTACAATGTTTCCCAACAAATCGAAAAACTCAGCGCTATAACCTGTTTCTAGTCCTTCAACATGATACTGTTCTACAACTGTACCGATATCGCCGGCATCAAGTCCTTCTTCTGGAATGTTGCATAGCAAGATGACATCTGAATAAAGTTGATATTTCATATTGTCCTCTGTTAACTTGTTAATCGAAAATCAACGTAATCAAACGGGGAAAATCTGGGTAATTTTTCTCATGGTTCCGATCTACTTTGGCATGATCATGATATTCTGGAATTAGGTTTTAAACTTCTAGAGAGTTTTTAGTTATGACAAAAATCAAAAAGCGACCAAACAATATTGGACTGTTGCTACTTGGTGGAGTGCTTGGGCTTCCCGCAGGAATAATTCTGTCAGCCTTTTTCCCAGAAGGTTCAGCAATGAGAGTTATTGCAGGGCTTGGGGGAATTGCAGCACCGCCCGTTGCAGTGTTGATGTACTCCAGTAAAAAGTGGGCGGAATACGTGCAGCATATGCTAGCGGAATACGAGGTAACAAAGGAGCAACTTCGGAAAAATCCTGGCAGTGCTCAAGCTAGAGAAGCCATGCTTCAGACTGGAAGAGCTTACTATTCATGTATGAGAGAAGAAGGGGTGCCAACTATTTATGACGAGCCAGCAATCAACAACGATATGAAGGCCATACTCGGTACATGAAATAGCGCTGACTTATAGAGGTAAATATGCAATACGATTAACCCAGTCTTCGGCTTCTGATGTTTGCCATATCTTGATTAGATGGTTGATTGCTTCGCCTATTGGGAAACTTTGTAACACAATAATCACTCCCGAACTGGTTTGAGTGGCAGCAAATTCAGCAAAATATCTTGGCATGGTTCTTTGATCGTGAGAAACGAGAACTCTACCCTCTTGGGCTACAAAATTCAAGACTTCCAAATCAGTCAAACCAGTTAAATTTGATACGTTTGATGTTTGAAAATCAAGAGTTGGTTCGCGTCTCACAATACCCGTCACAATCGCTTGGTTCAAATCAGCATCTGCTTGAAAGCGAATTTTCATAACTGGCTGGTGCGATCGGTGTATAGTTTTTGATAAAGTAATGAATTACTTTCCCTTGCTTGCTGTCTCAAGGTTTCAAATAGTTGTTCTCCCTCGAATAAATAAGCATCAATTGCTGTGCGGTTAGCAAGGTAGAAGGAAATCCCGCCATAAACTTCTTCTAATGTCAGCACAGGGAATGATTGAACGATACTTTCTGGGGATTGTCCCGCCAGGAAAGCATACACAATTGAATCTAAAGAAACGCGCTTCCCAAGGATGCGATAGCAACCATCTTGTTCTTCAACGTACTGTTTTGTCGTTAATATTGCTGCACTCATAGTTTACCTACTTTCATGCTCATTACTCGTTCCAGGCTCTGCCCATTGGTGACAACTTAAGATTGAAACCCACAATAAATGTCGCTTTTAGGCGAAGTCTAGATCCCCCTAAATCCCCCTTAAGAAGGGGGACTTTGAGAATACTTCTTGTCCCTCCGTTAAAAACGGGGACTTTGAATATTTCTTGTCCCCCCCTTATTAAGGGGGGCTAGGGGGGATCTAGACTTCGCTACAAACAAGAGAAACTCTTGCTACATGACTAGAATTCTAGCGCAGAACCCTAACTACCCCCAATCCGGGCCACGTCACGAGCATTTTCTTCAAAAGCCGCCGTCAGCGCATCATCACCGCTTAAACCCGCAGCGATCGCCCTTTCAATGGCTTCCAACACCCGCTTATAATCCCGCGGCATCACCTTCACAAATATCGGTACCATCGCATCCCAATTTGCCAAAACCTTCGATGCGATCGCACTTCCAGTCAAATCAAAATGAGCCTGAATTAAGTGCCGCAAATCGCTAATCTCCTCAGCATCCTCCAGTTTTTCCAATCCCACCATCGACATATTGCAGCGAGTAGCAAAATCCCCCGCCTCATCCAAAATGTAAGCAACACCGCCACTCATTCCTGCTGCAAAATTGCGCCCGGTTGCACCCAAAACTACAACTTTGCCGCCAGTCATGTACTCGCAACCGTGATCGCCGACTCCCTCAACCACCGCATTTACGCCGGAGTTACGCACCCCAAAACGTTCGCCCGCCATCCCCCGGATGAAAACCTCACCAGATGTCGCTCCGTAAAGCACTACGTTGCCCACAATCACATTTTCCTCTGCGACAAAGGTAGAAGCTGCCGACGGGTACAGCACGATTTTGCCGCCGCTGAGGCCTTTGCCCAAATAGTCGTTCGCTTCGCCTTCGAGCTCCAGGGTGACTCCCTTGGGCACAAAAGCCCCAAAGCTTTGCCCAGCGCTGCCTTGGAAGTGCAGGTGCACCGTGTCATCGGGTAAACCTTCCCAGTGGCGTTTGGTGATTTCGTTGCCGAGAATTGTGCCGACAACGCGGTTGACATTGGTAATCGGCAGTTTGGCGTGGACTTTTTCGCCGTTTTCGATCGCACCTTTGCACAAATCCAACAACACCGTCATGTCGATCGACTTTTCCAAACCGTGATCCTGCGGCATCTGACAATAGCGCCCAACATCCGCCCCAACTTCCGGCTGATACAGGATGTTCGAGAAATCCAAACCCTTAGCCTTCCAGTGATCCACCGCCTGTTTCCCTTCCAAAACATCAGTCCGCCCCACCATTTCATTCAGCGTGCGGAAACCCAACTGCGCCATAATTTCCCGGACTTCCTGAGCCACAAAGGTCATAAAGTTTACCGTATGTTGCGGATCGCCGGTAAAGTTTTTACGCAAAAGTGGGTCTTGCGTCGCAACGCCCACCGGGCAAGTGTTCATGTGACACACGCGCATCATAATGCAGCCCAAAGTCACCAGCGGCGCAGTAGCAAAACCGAATTCCTCGGCACCAAGCAATGCAGCAATTGCTACATCGCGGCCGGTTTTGAGTTGTCCGTCGGTTTCAACAGCAATGCGCGATCGCAAATTATTCAAAACCAGCGTTTGGTGAGTTTCCGCCAATCCCAACTCCCAAGGTAAACCGGCGTGTTTGATCGAAGTTTGCGGCGAAGCGCCGGTACCGCCGTCATAGCCGGAAATTAACACCACATCGGCGTGGGCTTTCGCAACACCAGCCGCGATCGTCCCAACTCCAACTTCCGACACCAGTTTGACGCTAATCCGCGCTTCCCGGTTGGAATTTTTCAAGTCGTGAATCAATTCGGCCAAATCTTCGATCGAATAAATGTCGTGGTGAGGAGGAGGCGAAATCAAACCCACACCAGGAGTCGAGTGTCGCACCTTCGCAATCCACGGGTATACTTTTTTACCAGGTAACTGTCCGCCTTCTCCGGGTTTCGCCCCTTGCGCTATCTTGATTTGCAGTTCCCGCGCCTGAGATAAATACAAGCTGGTGACGCCAAAACGCCCGGAAGCAACTTGTTTGATCGCACTGTTTTTTGAGTCACCGCGATCGTTTGTCCAAGTATAGCGATCGGAATCTTCCCCCCCTTCACCGGTGTTCGATTTGCCACCAATGCGATTCATCGCTACGGCTAGAGATTCGTGGGCTTCTTGGGAAATCGAACCATAACTCATCGCCCCAGTTTTGAAGCGTTTGAGAATAGATTCAACCGGCTCAACTTCCTCAATCGGAATCGATTCCCGCTGCTTGAATTCCAGCAAACCGCGTAGGGTAAAATGCTGTTGATTTTGTTCGTTAACCAACCCGGAATACTGTTTGAAAAGCGGATAACTTCCTTCGCGCACTGCTTGTTGCAGGGCGTGAATTGTCTGCGGGCTGAACAAGTGGGCCTCTCCTTCCTTGCGCCATTGATATTCGCCGCCGACATCGAGGGTGTGTCCGCTGCTGGGGCGATCGGGGAATGCGTGGGTATGGCGTAAAATAGCTTCTTGGGCGATGACTTCGAGGTCTACTCCTTCAATCCGCGATGCTGTCCAGGTGAAGTATTTATTGACTACGGATTTGTTTAAGCCGATCGCCTCAAATATCTGTGCGCCACGGTAACTTTGAATTGTCGAAATCCCAATTTTCGAGGCAACTTTAGTCACGCCTTTGCTGGCGGCTTTCACGTAGTTTTTGCAAGCTGTTTTGGTATCAACATTTACCAGCAAACCTTGGCGGATCGAATCAGCGATCGTCTCAAAGGCCAAATA
>DMYK01000124.1:0-4029 GCA_003483675.1 Microcoleaceae cyanobacterium UBA11344 | reverse complement strand
AAAGTCGCAAAGTGATGAACTTCGCGCGGTTCCCCGGATTCGAGCACCAGTCCGGCCCGCGTCCGCGTACCTTGGCGAATCAAGTGGTGGTGGAGTCCCGCAACTGCTAGCAGTGCCGGAATCGGGGCTTGGTCTGCATTGATTCCTCGATCGCTCAAAATCAGGATATTCACCCCAGAGGCGATCGCGCTATCTGCTGCATCAAAAACATCTTCTAACGCCTGTTCAAGACCTTTTACTCCTGTTTTGGGGTCAAACAAAATCCGTATGGTAACAGACTTAAAATTGCCCTCATTTACGTGTTTGAGTTTAGCCAGTTCTTCATTGCTGAGAATTGGTGTTTTTAGCTCAATCAAGTGACAGTTTTCTGGTTCCGGTTTGAGCAAATTGCGTTCAGCGCCGATCGTAGTTTCAGCAGAAGTGACAATCTCTTCTCGGATCGAATCAATCGGCGGATTCGTAACTTGAGCAAACAGTTGCTGGAAGTATTCATAAAGCAGCTTTGGCCGGTTGGAAAGTACCGCTAGTGGCGTATCCGCGCCCATTGCGCCGACAGCTTCCACCCCGTCGCGTGCCATCGGCGCTAACAGCAACCGCAGTTCTTCAAAGGTGTAGCCGAAGGCCATTTGCCGCTGCAATAATGTTTTGGGGTCTGACTCTACCAATTGGGTAGCATCTGGTAGCTTGGCAATTTCTACCATGTGCTTGTCAATCCACTCGCGATACGGGTGTTCGGAGGCGATTTGATGTTTGATTTCTTCGTCAGAAACGATGCGGCCTTCTGCTGTATTTACTAGGAACATCCGGCCCGGTTGTAGGCGACCTTTGGATGCGATTCGTTCTGGGGCGATCGGCAAAACTCCGGCTTCTGATGCCATGATTACTATGTCGTCTTTGGTGACGCAGTAGCGAGAAGGCCGCAAACCGTTGCGATCGAGTACAGCCCCGATCGAAGTACCATCCGTAAAGGCGATCGAAGCCGGCCCATCCCACGGTTCCATCAAGCAGGAATGGTATTCGTAGAAAGCTTTTTTCTCGTCACTCATGGACTCGTGGGCTGTCCAAGGTTCGGGAATCATCATCATCATGGCGTGCGGTAAAGAACGCCCAGCCAAAGTCAGCAATTCCAGAGCATTATCAAAGATAGTCGAGTCGCTACCTTCGATGTTGATTAAATTCGGGATTTTCTTTAAGTCATCGCCGAATAGTTCCGACTCGAACATCGATTGTCGCGCGTTCATCCAGTTGATGTTGCCGCGCATGGTGTTAATTTCGCCGTTGTGGGCGATGTAGCGGTAAGGGTGCGATCGTTCCCAACTCGGAAAAGTATTGGTGCTGAAGCGCGAGTGAACCAGGGCTAGAGCGCTTTCCATGTCGGGGTCGTGCAGTTCGGGATAATAATCTCCCACTTGCACCGGCATCAGCATTCCCTTATAGACGATCGTCCGGCAGGAGAGTGTGGAATTATACCAGTATGGGTCTGCGTTAGTCCTGCGGATGGCATTGTGAGCTCGTTTGCGGATGACGTAGAGTTTCCGCTCAAAAGCTGCCTCGTCCATACCTGGGGCGCGGCTGACGAACACTTGCTGCATAAATGGTTCGCTAGCTTTGGCGGTGTCGCCCAGGGATGAGTTATCTGTGGGGACATCGCGCCAACCCAGCAGGGGACATCCTTCTTCGGCGGCGATTTCTGCAAAAATGCGTTGGCCGTTTTCGCGTTCAATTCGATCGGGCGATGAGTAAACCGCACCGACGCCGTACTCGCCGGCTTCGGGAAGTTCGATATTTTGGGCTGCTGCTGCTTTCTTGAGGAACTTGTGGGGTACTTGCATCAAAATCCCCGCGCCGTCTCCGGTGTTGGGCTCGCAGCCGCAGGCACCCCGGTGGTCGAGGTTCAGCAGGATTGTCAGTCCCTGTTCGACAATTTCGTGGGATTTGTTACCCTTGACTTGTACAATAAATCCGACTCCGCAAGCGTCGTGCTCGAACTGCGGATCGTACAAGCCTTGCTTTTGTGGCAGTCCGTTGTTGTTCATTTTGATGTGTCTCTCAAAGTGAGGAAAAGATGTTTATCTAGAGTAGAGGATGGGAGGCCGATCGCGACCGTATTATGTATTGTATTTTGTAGCGAGCTAAGCTTGTAGGTTTCAGGCCTTAAGAAAATTGTCAGTCATCATTAGTCCTTAGGCCGATTTTAGCCCTAGCCCTAGCCCTAAGCCTTAGCCTTAGCCCCTTCAATAAAGCTTGTTTAAAGAACCAGCCTTTGGGGATCAAGAGTTGATGTAGATTTGGGGATCGATCGAATACCGGGTGACAACAGCTATGTTGCTTTTGCTATGGTTGTTAAGGCGGGTCGATCGGGCTGAGTAGACAGGAGTGCAAAAATGTACAGTTCGCTAACCCGTCCAGGTGAGCTTCGATTTTAACAATAAATTAGCTCCCCTCAACAACCAACGTTGTCTACTAAAAGCTTAAACAACCAATCCTGAAGGAGTAAAAACATGGTTCAAACTCAAGAAATTTCTCAAACATCTACTCTCCACGCACCTGTTGCAATCAACGGAATTACCGCCACAGAATTACGCCCTTGGGGTTCTTTTACAACTCTAGAAGAAGGCCCAGGATATAAAATTAAGCGCATAGAAGTTAAGCCCGGACATCGCCTCAGCCTGCAAATGCACCACCATCGCAGCGAACACTGGATCGTAGTTTCTGGTACTGCTAAAGTTACTTGCGGTGAAACTGAAGAAGTTTTGTTCACAAATCAGTCTACCTACGTTCCTCAGTGCATCAATCACCGTCTGGAAAATCCCGGTGTGATTCCCCTGATTTTAATTGAAGTGCAGAATGGCGAATATCTCGGAGAAGATGATATTGTACGTTTTCAAGACGACTATGCCCGTGCAGAATCTAAAGCTAAATAACCGATAAACTGGTTATTTGTTATTCGTTATTTGTTATTCGTTATTCGTTATTTGCGCCAATCAGTAACCAATAACCAGTAACCAATAACCAGTAACCAGTAACCAGTAACCAGTAACCAAGAACCAAATAAAATTAATGATTCATCTGAGTAAAACCGCAGCCCTGGAAGTAACCCGTCTCAAGTCGAAGTATCCAAACCCCAATGCTTTATTTCGCCTGGGCGTGGAATCGAGCGGCTGCTCCGGTTTGTCTTATACAATGGGTTTTGAAGATGCGATCGCCCCATCAGCCACTGTTTGCGAGTCTGAGGGCATCCAAATCGCGATCGACCCCCAGGACTTAAAATATCTCAACGAGCTCACCTTGGACTATTCAGAGGACTTGATGGGCGGAGGTTTCCGATTTCACAATCCTAATGCGGCTAAAAGTTGTAGCTGCGGCAATTCGTTTTCAGCCAAGGAATAACCAATATGATGACACTCAAAGACTTAGAAAAAGTCCAAAAAACTTTCCAAGAAGCCGGTCAAGATTACCAAGTTGAACTAGAAAGTGGGAGAATTGTAATAATGGGCCCGTCAGATATTGTATCTAGCGAAATCGGCGTAATTTTCAGTTGGCTGCTCGCCAATTGGGTCTATCCTCGCCGTCTGGGTCGAGTTTTTGACTCCGCAGGTGGCTTTATTTTACCTGATGCTAATCTTACCGCACCTGATGTTTCTTTTGTTCGGGCCGCACGTCTCAGGAAAAGTCCGCGTTATTTCGGAGAATTAGTCCCAGACTTGGTAGTAGAAATTAAATCACAGAGCGATCGCATAAAGCCGATAGTAAAGAAAATTAATAAGTTTATAGAACTCGGATCACAAGTGGGAATTCTGATTGACCCGGATGAAGAAACTGTTACAGTTTATCGTCAAATAGATGAACCTGTGGTATTGGGAAATCAGGATATTTTGACAGTACCAGAACTTTTTCCTGGTTGGGAATTGCCCATTGCTGAACTTTGGCCACCAATTTTTACCGAAGCAGAAACTCAAGAATAATCTGGCATTATAATATAGCGCGTCTAAATCATTTGTAAAAATATGTAGGGGCGGGTTTCACCAA
>DMYK01000123.1:4715-4960 GCA_003483675.1 Microcoleaceae cyanobacterium UBA11344 | reverse complement strand
CATCGCATTTCGACATAATCCTGTCATTCTGAGCGAAGCGAAGAAACTCCGAGATGCTTCGCTTCACTTGTGCATGACACATAGGTTTTGCGTAACTCCTAATTAAGATTTTTGCGAGAAGTTGACAAAGACAGTCCTGGAGGAATTTCAACGTAAGTATGTCATTCTGAGCGTAAGTATGTCATTCTGAGCGAAGCGAAGAATCTCCGAGATGCTTCGCAACACTTGTGCATGACACATAGGTT
>DMYK01000123.1:0-4707 GCA_003483675.1 Microcoleaceae cyanobacterium UBA11344 | reverse complement strand
TTAAGATTTTTGCGAGAAGTTGAAAAAGAGAACAAATACCCAATTTACCGAGGAGAAAAACGGAAATGAACACAGCTCAACTACTGGTAAAATGTTTAGAAAACGAAGGAGTCGAATACGTCTTCGGACTCCCTGGGGAAGAAAATCTAGAAGTTCTAGAAGCCCTAAGAAACTCCTCAATTAAATTTATTACTACTCGCCACGAACAAGGCGCTGCTTTCATGGCCGACGTTTACGGCCGCCTCACCGGCAAAGCCGGCGTTTGCTTGTCCACCTTGGGTCCCGGCGCAACTAACTTAATGACAGGCGTTGCTGACGCCAACTTAGACGGCGCTCCTCTAGTAGCAATTACCGGACAAGTCGGCACTGATAGAATGCACATAGAATCNNGATTTGGTGGCTATGTTTGCTCCGGTTACTAAGTGGAATGCTCAAATTGTTAGACCCGGTACGACGCCAGAAATTGTCCGCAAAGCCTTTAAGGTAGCTCAGAGTGAAAAGCCGGGAGCAGTTCACATTGACTTGCCCGAAAACATCGCAGCAATGGCTGTGGAAGGATATCCGCTCACCAAAGACAACCGCGAAAAAACTTTTGGTGCTTACCAAAGTCTGAATAAAGCTGCTGTCGCAATTTCCAAGGCAAAAAGTCCCTTGCTTTTAGTAGGAAATGGGACGATAAGGGCTAACGCAAGTGATGCTTTGACAGAATTTGCGACTCGATTGAATATTCCAGTTGCTAATACTTTCATGGGGAAAGGTGTAATTCCTTACACTCATCCTTTGGCACTTTGGACAACGGGATTGCAAAAACGCGATTACATTAGTTGTGCTTTTGAAGAAACGGATTTAGTGATTGCTGTTGGCTACGATTTAATTGAATATTCCCCGAAAAAGTGGAATCCTGACGGCAAAATTCCAATTATTCACATAGGAGCTTTGCCATCAGAAATCGACAGTAGTTATATTCCTCTTGTTGAAGTTGTGGGAGATATTGCTGATTCGCTAAATGAAATTTTACAGCGTGCGGATAGAACCGGAAAAGCCGATCCTTTTGCTAAGCAATTGCGGGCAGATATTCGCGCGGGCTATGAACAATATGCAGCGGATGATGGTTTTCCAATTAAGCCACAGAAAATCATTTACGATTTGCGGCAGGTAATGGGGCCTGATGATATTGTGATATCTGACGTGGGAGCTCACAAAATGTGGATCGCGCGGAATTATCATTGCGATCGCCCAAATACCTGTTTAATTTCCAACGGCTTTGCGGCGATGGGAATTGCGATTCCGGGTGCCTTGGCTGCAAAACTGGTTTATCCCGATCGCAAAGTAGTAGCAGCCACGGGAGACGGCGGTTTTATGATGAATTGTCAAGAGTTAGAAACTGCTTTGCGTGTCGGTACTAATTTTGTGACGCTGATCTTTAATGACGGCGGTTACGGGTTGATTGAATGGAAGCAGGAAGATCAATTTGGTCATTCCGATTTCATCAAATTTGGCAATCCAGATTTTGTGAAATTTGCCGAAAGTATGGGTTTAAAAGGCTATCGAGTGGAAGCTGCAAGTGATTTAATTCCCATTCTGAAAGAAGCCCTTGCTCAAGATGTGCCTTGTGTGATTGACTGTCCGGTTGACTACCGGGAAAATGCGCGTTTCAGTCAACAATCTGGGGAGATGAGTTGCAATTTGTAAGAGTAGTCTAAATCTGGACATGGCAGTGCGGTTTCCCTACAATTAGGACAAGGCACTGCCGTTTCCCTACAATTAATCTGTGGATGGATTATTTTGGGTAGGGACACGGCAATGCCGTTTCCTCCATCGCCTTATTTCGGGTAAGGGACTTTGAGCGATCGTATGGTTTTTGTTTCCATTCAGATAACTATCAAGCTAGCATCCGGGCGTGAGCAATTTCTCTATCACCTATGAGACGGACTTGTGAACTAAAGAGTGAGATAATAGCTACTGTTTTCCCCGTCAAGGTAACAAATTCTACTTCATATCCTACGCCACCTTGATGTACTAAAACAACAGTGCCAATATCGCCTTGGCTTAAGTTTTGTTCTGGGATATCAATTGTTAAAACAACGCTATCAAGTTCTTGAATCATTTTCTTTTTTAATCTGGTGGATAGGCACTTACTAGCCGGGGAATGTCGCCTCCGGTTTCAATAAACCAAACAGAACGCACAAAGGGTTTTCTGCCATCTGCTGCTAGCATTTCTCCTTCAATAACGTACCGAGTACCAAAAGGAGATTCTTCAATTTTAGCTAATTCATAATCGGCGGCATGACGCAGCAAGGCAGTTGCCATGATTTCCCAAGCATCAACTGAAAAGCCAAACCGTAAAAAAAATTTTGCTTTGCTTTTTCCGTCGCGGTGGGTGAGTGAGAGCAGATATTCGGTAATTTTCTTTTCTGGAACGACTACTCTTTCATAATTTGGCAGTTTCAAGGACTCTTTCCAAACCTTACTCTTGTATATTAACCAGAGTTGAGGCGATCGGTCAAGCAGGGGCGATTCCCTACGGGATAGCTGCGCTTCACGCGCTTTTTGACAATTTGGGATGTAAGGGCGATCGCCTTTCCATAAAAACAGTTTTTTGATTAGATAATCATCAGGTTAGCTTTAACAGTGAGAAATTTATCTATATAGCTATGATAGGAAATTTTGATTTTTTTTAGCTCCAAATCTTAATGCTTTATCGTATGCTTCCATTAGTATTTCAGAATTGCTACGTAGCCAAAGATTCCGGGTCCGGGTATAGCACTCACATGAAAAAATATAATTGATTGAGTAGCCTTCTCGTAGGTGTTTCGCAATCCCTAATTTCCCACATTCAGGGCAGGTAGCCCAATAATGGTTCTCTGAGTGATATATAAAATCTCCTTGAACATCACCTCTGACATAGTAAAAAAGAACTGAGTATACCTCGGCCCCCCCTGGAACAAAGGCATTTGAGTATTCCCAGTCTTCAGAAATAGGCCAAGCGAATCCACCCTGGTCTAAGTATACTAGGTCGCCAGTTTCATAAGCTAATTGTGAACATTTGCACTCTGCTTCCTCTTCGCGTGCAATTTTTGCATTAGGCTTAATCTCGACCCATAAAGCTAAATCAACTATCCAAAAATCAGGTGTATATTGCTTTCCATTTGGAAACTTAAATGTCTGTGGTTCGTACTCCCATTTCACTCCTAGCTCATCCCAGAAGACTGCCCATTGAGCCTCCAACCTGGATCTGAATCTAACTCCCTTGTACATAGTTGGTATTGCTTCTATATCTCTAGCCATCTTGTCTTCCCCTTAGTATTCTATAGGACTGCTATTTTCTATTCTGTCTCCATTCAACTAATTTCCCTAAAGAGAGGGTAGCTTTCCATACTACAATTAGTTCCTAACTCGCCAAATTAGTTCAGTTAGCTTTACGCTATTGAGATGATAACATCTAAAATGACAATAATCGCAATCAGGTTTACCAGTACCTTATCGATCACAAATTAGACTATCACCACCTTTTGCATAGCACTCTTGTCTCATTTTTTGCCTTTGGTTCACAAATTCTTCACCCCTTCGCATTTCATCTTCAAATGTCCAACCTTGTGAATTTTCCAAGGAAATAATTCCCGAATCAATAGCCCCCCATCCAATAATTCCCATCAATATTATTCCAAATATAAAAACAAAACCAGCTCCTGAATCTTTGGGGTCATTTGAAATCATCCATAACATTAAGACTAAATGACCTAAAATACCTGATAATAAACCTCCATAAGGGACAAAAAGTAGGAAGAAGTTTAGAGCTATATAAGCTATGCAAACCTTTACTAGAAACTTATATTTTTTAGGCTGTTGAGATAATGGATCTGAATATTTTAAGGGATCTTTATTACTCACTAGGCAGTTAAGCAAGTAAAAAAATAAAAAAAATCCCAGTATTCCTACTATCATTCCGACTAAAAGATACCCAACCATTACATATTCTAAACCAGGGAAACCTGAAACTATCCACTTACCAAGCGCTCTTTCCATAAGTATTTTTAATTTATGATTAGCCTAAATTATATCCTAAACGCTAAAGTTTGTCAAGCCAGATAAAGTCATATTTAGTAGTTTTTTTCCATCCCAACTAAGTCATAAAAAGTCATATTTAGGTGGTCAAGTTTGAAAAAGTCATATTTAGTTAGGTTATAATCAAGTCAAACCCCTTACATCTGCGTGACTAATGGATATTGAAGATGCCTTAGAATTTACTGACAATCTAGCTTTGACTACTACGGGCAAACACTTATATAGTCTGCAAAAAGCTATACTACGCGACGCTTGGAACAATCAAAAATATAAGGAAATTGCGGATCACAACCATCGCTCTGAGAAATACATTAAAGAAGTTGGCTTTAAATTATGGAAGCTTATGTCAGTTGCATTAGGCGAGGAACAAGTATGTAAGGCAAATTTTAGAGCAAAGCTAGAAAATTTACGAGTTGGCAATATCTCGCTTTTTGGCAACGGCTGTATTCATATTGGTAACATCTCTGCTGAAAGTTTGCACTCCCCAGAAGCCTCACAATCTGAATCGTTACAAGAGGAAACTTTTAACGAACCAACAAGCAATACTAAACCAAAAGTTCGTCAAGATTTAGGCGACGCACCAGAACCCAACCTATTCTATAACCGCACATCCGAACTCACCACCCTCGAAAACTGGATTTT
>DMYK01000293.1 GCA_003483675.1 Microcoleaceae cyanobacterium UBA11344 | reverse complement strand
AGAATTCATGCCGAAGTTAGCAAGCCGGGAGTGCCTGCGACGGCTAAGTTAAAGGGGGCGCTGTCGCTGTTACCGCCGTTTGTCAATTTGTCATATGAGGCAGAGTTGGATACAGAAAATTTTTTGCGGACGCATTTTCCGACGTTTACACAGTGGTCTAAAGCATTAGCAAAAAAGTTGTAACCCTCGATCACCAAACAAGTCGAGGGGAACAGATAGGGTTAAATTTTAATCAAGTTTCATTTCCTGTATTAGAGTATCCAAGATTTTTGGCTTGGGGACCTGACTTGATTGGTAAAGAAAGGCTTTTCTCTAAATTTATAAGTAAATTACCATCAACGCTAAGAATTGTTTTGGGTTGGTGTTCGTTATGTAATTATTTCAATGAGACAGTCTTAAAAGAAATTTTACTTGGCCTACAGCAGGAAATCGAATTCAGTGATGAGTTGTGGCATTGGATAATAGATTTAGAATTTACCCAGAAGTTTCCAGTTGCTGATGATTTTTATCAAATTAAACTTTCTTACCGGAAACTTCTAGGAAAATATATTGAAAAACGTAAAAGTCACAACGATCTAGTAAAAATTCTTGAAAAATGTATAGATAATGAAATAGATCCTCAATATGTGTCCTTATATAAGGCGGAAATAATTGTTCATCAAATTCGTAGCAATTCCTCTGACATCACCGTTGAAGCAATAGCTGATATTTTGAGTGTTTTTCGCTATGAAGAGAGTGTTGCTAAAATAATTTTAGGAAGTTTATCAGAGCGATTACCCGATAAAAAACTGTACAGAATTTATCAGATAGCAGCAGCAATACCAACTAGAACAAACATCGATTCAATACTTATATTTCCAACGGCGATTATTCTGGAAAAAGTAGCCTCTCAGCTAAGACCTAGAAAGTTTACCGTCTTTCCACTTTATATTATATCATTGGTTTATCAAACTTGGTCAAACCATAAAAGAGCTATCAATACTTTAAAGCGAGCTATAGAGCATCTTCCTGACGAAGCTTCTAAATCAGCAGGAGTTTTAATGTCGCGTTTGGCATTAAGTTACATTATGGTAGGGAACATGAGTAAAGCCAGAAAAGCTTTGCTTCAAGCTGAGAGAATTTTAGAAATAAATAGTAATGAGTGGATTGACAATCAACTTAACAAGCAGATTTGGTATCTTAAACGAGGATATTGGCAAGAAGCACTGAGAATTGGATTATCTTTAGAAGAATCTATTAAAGATCCTTACTTAAAGGCAAAACACGCACATATTTTAGGAGTCAATTATTTGTATGTAGGTAGCCTTGGTATAGCAGAAAGATCTGCGAGGAAGTGTGAGGATTTTTCTAGTCTTGTAACCCTGAGTTCTTGGGTTATAGGAAAAGCTTGGAGAAATCGTTTTGCTTATGCCTTATTATCAACCGTCGCTCTGGTGAATGGTTCAGATAAATCTTTGGAAAAGCAAGAAGAGGATTTCCGTAAATCAGTGCTTACTGCTGGTGATACAATTCGTCAGTTAAGTCCTCTATTTCGATGGATTTTAGGTTGCACAGTTCAAAGCCATTATCTCTATACGGAAGCATCTATTGCTGCAATCAAGGGAAATTACATCATTGCAGAGCGTAAATATTTGCAACTACAACAAGACAAACATTTAGAAGTGTATTATCTAATCAGCTCTCATCTGGATTTAGCTACAATATACTTGAAAACAAATAGAGTTGATGAGGCTATAAATTTATATCAATATTGTGCAGAAGAGGCATCTAAGTTGGGATTTAAGTATTTAGAGGTTAGAGCTTTAAAGAAAGCTTGTGAGATTAGGTTTGATGAGTCTTTAGCCACAAAGATAGATGGACTAGATAGAAATATCTACACAATTGGTAGCTCTTTCATAGACAATTTGGAATTCCTAATTCCAGTGTAGAGTCTCAGATAGTAAAGTTCAGAAACTTGTCTTTTGTCACCCCCGGGTTTTTGCTACTCGATCGCCCAAATTTTCATCAAACACAGTCCTGGACGCACTCATACCAAAGAAACCGGGTTTTTACCTAATCTGTTAGCTACAACTCAGAATTTGCGTAAAAAACCCGGTTTCTCACTATCCTTGCGTCCAGGAATGAAAAAAAAGGAACAATGTATTTTTCCATTGTTCCTTCTTTCCGAGTTTCCGATGTATCAATCTACAACTTAACTTCGATATCTACGCCGGCTGGCAAATCCAGCTTCATCAAAGCATCAATTGTTTTAGCAGAAGGCTGGTGAATGTCGATGATGCGGCGGTGCGTGCGAGTTTCAAAGTGTTCGCGAGAATCTTTGTCTACGTGAGGCGATCGCAGCAAACAGTAAATCCGCCGTTTTGTGGGCAAAGGAATCGGACCGATCGCAGTAGCGGCTGTCCGATTTGCTGTATCTACAATCTTTTCACAAGATGCGTCTAGAATGCGACGATCGAAAGCTTTGAGGCGAATGCGAATTTTTTGTTGTGGGATAGCTGCCATTTTTGTTTCTTTAATTTTCTAGGTTCAGTTTATTTTTTGTTGTCTGTTATTTGCGGTGCCCTGAGCGTAGTCGAAGGGTTATTTGTTATTTGTTATTTGCGGTGCCCTGAGCGGATTCGAAGGGTTCTTTGTTATCGAATATTCGATCGATAACTACTAACCAATAACTACTAACCAATAACTACTAACCAATAACTCCTAACAAATAACTACTAACTACTGACTAAATAGCAGAAAAGCCTATTGACATTTAGCGACTTTTCTGCTATCTAGGCTGTTAGCGTAGTCCTACTTGAGGATTTTGGAAACGACGCCGGCACCGACGGTGCGGCCACCTTCGCGGATGGCGAAGCGCATTCCTTGTTCGATCGCGATCGGGTGAATCAGCTCAACAGTCATTTTAATCCGGTCACCGGGCATCACCATTTCAACTTCCGTGCCGTCATCAGCCGTG
>DMYK01000290.1 GCA_003483675.1 Microcoleaceae cyanobacterium UBA11344 | reverse complement strand
AAAAAAACATTGGAGGCTGGGACAGGAGGAGGGAGACTTTTGTTGGAAATGAGCAAGTTAGGTTTTAATTCTCTTTATGGTTTTGATTACTTACCCGAATTTATTGAGGTAGCAAAACAGAGAGATGTAGATGGCAATATTGATTTTCAGGTTGAAGATGCCACCCAATTAAATTATGAAGATTGCAGCTTTGAGCAAATCTTATATTTAGGCCAAATGGTTGGTTCCATAGATGATGAATTGGGAAGATTAAAAGCTTTAAAGGAAGCTTACCGGATTCTTAAGGTAGGGGGGACTGCCTTATTTTCATTCCTCAGTTTTGACTCCAGAATCAGCAGTGCTTTATACCGCCCATATATGGAGTATATACGCCTGTTGAGGAAGTTACGCGGGTCAAATCGTTCAATTCAATATCTTCCTTGGCTTAAGTTTGAGAAACGGCCAAACTTGGCAGCGCTGTTTGATGGAGGGGCTCATGTTTATTGGTACAAAGTTCAAGAAGCTTATCAGCTTTTAAGAGATGTGAATTTTCAGATTGTTGGATATGGTTCTAGTTACCAACTGAGCCAAGGTATCATTCTTGAATGCCCAGCAACACTAGCTAACGAACCTATCAGAGGAATGCTATACTTTGTCTGTAAAAAATGAGTTGATTGTCTAACAAAGTGGCCAGTTCAGACCGATAACCAAGGTCGGATGGTTGCCTTAGAGCCCGGTGTTCGCACGTTCATGACATTTTTCTCCGAAGACTCTTATGGTTGGCTAGGGAATGATTCTAATTTGTACATTCAAAAGCTATGTTTCAAATTAGATAAGTTGGTATCAAAAATATCCAAAGCCACTAACCAGCAAAAGAGAAGATTCAAAAAAGCGGCTGGTAGACTTCGTTGCCTCATGAAAAATTTGGTCAAAGAGTTACATCATAAAACAGCTAAATTCTTAGTTGATAATTTTGATGTGATTCTGAGCCCAACATTTGAAACATCGAGTAGTCTAAATCCCGCCGTAAGTTGAGAAATAAATCAGTTAGGCAGATGCTAACTCTCAGTCATTACGAGTTCAAAACATTTCTGAAGTGGAAAGCTTGGGAATCTTCTAAAACTG
The DNA here is from genome assembly GCA_003483675.1 of Microcoleaceae cyanobacterium UBA11344. GTDB lineage: Bacteria > Cyanobacteriota > Cyanobacteriia > Cyanobacteriales > Microcoleaceae > Microcoleus. The sequence goes on along the minus strand of DMYK01000290.1, from coordinate 3,390 downwards.
TAATCGACTGTAATGAAGCTTATACATCTAAAACTGTTTCAGGGACTGGCGAAATCATTAAGAATCTTGGGGGAGCTAGAAAAATTAATTCTTTACTCACAGGATTTAATTCTTATGACAAATCAAGCTGAAAAACCCGAATTTACGTAAAATTGTTTGGAATGTTAAGAGAGAAAACCTAATGATGAATATACTGTTTACGAGTGTAGGAAGAAGAGTGTCGCTGATCCGAAATTTTAAGAAATCTTTGAATGAGCTTGGTGTCAAAGGTAATATGATCACGACAGACTTCCAGAAAAATGCTCCAGCCTCTTTTATCGGTGATTTTTACGAACAGGTTCCTCTGGTCAAAGACCCGACTTATATAGAAACACTGAAAAATCTATGTAATAAGTATGAGATTAAACTACTAATCCCCCTCATTGATACTGAATTAACTCTCCTTTCAATTCATAAAGATAATTTCCAAGATATAGGTGTTACTCTTCTGGTTTCTTCTCCTGAAACTAACGAAATCTGTTTTGATAAAAGAAACACCTATCGTTTCTTCAAGCAAATAGGTGTTGAAACTATTGAAATTTTAGATCCAGAAAACATTCTAGCAAAGGATGACCAAGCTAAATATCCTTTTTTTATCAAACCCTTTGATGGTAGTGCCAGTGTTGGAGTTACCAAAATAAATAACAGAAAGGAACTAGATTTTTTTAAAGACTATGTACGAAATGCGATCGTTCAAGAATTTATTATTGGGAAAGAATACACCCTAGATATTTTGGCTGATTTTCAAGGAAAGGTACGTTGTGTAGTACCAAGACTTCGCATTGAGACCCGCGCGGGAGAAATTAGTAAAGGAATAACGGTTAAAAATCCTCTCCTGATTGCTGCTGGAAAAACTGTCGTTGAAGCGCTTCCTGGTGCTGTAGGCTGTATCACAGTACAATTGTTTTTAACTCCAGATGATCAAATTAAGTTTATTGAGATTAATCCTAGATTTGGAGGAGGTTTTCCGCTGTCTTTTGAAGCGGGTGCGGATTTTCCGCGTTGGATTATAGAAATGATGTTAGGTAGAGAAACTGACATTTCTATTGATGGTTGGAAAGATGGTGTTGTAATGCTAAGATATGATGATGCTATCTTCGGCACCAAGGAGATGATTTTATGAGTGCGATCGAAGTCCTGGTATTTGACCTAGATGACACGTTATTCCCCGAAGGCGAATTTGTACATAGTGGATTTCAAGCTGTTGGGAATTGGATGTCACATAAATATTCAGTTGTTGACTTTTTTGAGGTGGCTTGGCAGCTTTTTCTAGAAGGAAAAAGAGGAAAAATCTTTAATCTTACCTTGGAAAAATTGGGAGTTAAGTATGAATCTTCGATGATTCAGGAACTCTTGCAAATTTATCGAGAACATAAGCCAAATATATCTCTCCATGAAGATGCAAAATGGGCAATTAATTACTTTAAAAAAGATCGTAAATTAGGTTTGATCACAGATGGTTACTTGATGACTCAAAAAAATAAAGTGGACGCTTTAGGAATAGAATCTAACTTTGATGTCATTGTTTATTCTGATTTCTATGGTCGAGATAGCTGGAAACCAAGTCCAGTACCTTACTTGAAGGTAATGGAAGCTACGAAATGCCCAGGGGCAAATTGTCTTTATGTTGGTGACAATCCCAGGAAAGATTTCGTGACAGCTAAAAAGTTAGATTGGACAACAGTTCAAATATGTCGTGAGGTCGGAGAATACTCGGATGTTATTTCTGAAGATAGCTATGAAGCTAAGTTTAAGATAAAATCATTACTGGAGTTAAAAAGTATTCTCTAGTTGACCGGCTCAAGAAATGTTTTATAACTTTTGGAACAATAAATTATGAAGCTGCCTTTGAATCAATTTTCTAATTTCTGGAAAAAACAAGATTATTTAACACATAATCTTATAATTGCGCTGTTTAATGTCAATGAAGAGAAATACAATGATCTAGTGAACTTGTGATTGCAATCTTTAAACACTCAGCCAGAAGAACTGCTCAAGTCAAACTTTTTTCCAGCCGATCGCTCCCCCAACTAAAGATAAGATGAAAAAACAAATTCTCCTGTCAACACCTCACATGGGTTCCCTCGAGCAAAAGTACGTTCAAGAAGCCTTTGATACCAACTGGATCGCCCCCGTGGGCCCCCATGTAGACGCTTTCGAGCAAGAATTCTGCGAAGTAGTTGGCGCTAAACACGCAGCGGCTGTTACTTCCGGGACAGCGGCTTTGCATTTGGCTTTACAATTAATTGGTGTCGGTTCGGGAGATGAGGTTTTTTGCTCGACTCTGACTTTTATTGCGACTGCTAGCCCGATTACTTATCTTGGTGCAAAACCAGTTTTTATTGATAGCGATCGCACTTCTTGGAATCTCAACCCCGACTTGCTGCGAGAAGCACTTGACAAACGAGCAAAAATTGGTAAATTACCCAAAGCTGTGGTGATTGTACACCTCTACGGTCAAAGCGCCGATATTGACCCAATTCTAGAAGCTTGCAATTACTATCAAGTTCCGCTGATTGAAGATGCAGCCGAATCACTAGGATCAACCTACAAAAACCGTTCTCCAGGAACTTTTGGCAAATTCGGCATTTTCTCATTCAACGGTAATAAAATTATCACCACTTCCGGCGGCGGAATGTTAGTTTCCGATGACCAAAAACTGGTAGAAAAAGCTCGTTTTTTTGCGACACAAGCCCGTGACCCAGCGCCTCATTATCAACACTCAGAAATTGGCTACAATTACCGTCTTAGCAATGTTTTGGCGGGAATTGGTCGTGGTCAATTACAGGTTTTGGAGGAGCGAGTACAGGCGAGAAGACGCAATTTTGACTTTTACAAACAAGCTTTAGGAAACTTGCCGGGAATTGAATTTATGCCGGAAGCTTCCTTTGGAAAAGCTACTCGCTGGCTGACTTGTTTAACAATCGATCCGATCGCTTTCGGTGCAGATAGAGAACAAGTTCGCCTCGCACTTGCTGAAGAGAAAATAGAAGCGCGTCCAGTTTGGAAACCTTTACATTTACAACCAGTATTTGCTGATTGCGAATGTATGGGCGGTGCCGTGGCTGAAGAGTTATTTGAGTACGGGCTTTGTTTGCCTTCTGGCTCTAATTTGACTGAGGTCGATTTAGAGCGGGTGACAAGTGCGATCGCCCAAATTCACAAACAAAGTTGATGATATCATAAAACGCTCTTCTTTTAGATCCCCGACTTCGCAGAAGTTGTCGGGCATCTAAGTATTCTGTTTTTTTAGGAATGACTATTACAGGACTTACGCAGCTATTGTCTGTCATTCTGAGAATCTGTGAGATTCTTCGCTTCGCTCAGAATGACAAAATTACATTTCGCTCA
>DMYK01000366.1 GCA_003483675.1 Microcoleaceae cyanobacterium UBA11344 | reverse complement strand
CTGCGAGAAAATTTGGTTTGTCGCCGATGGGTTTTGGCTTCGGAAGGGACGGTAAAATGGCGGGATAAATGGGCTTCTGGAAGGGAGTCTTAGAAAAGTTTTAAGTTGTAGGGGTGGGTTTACTGGAACTCTCGATTTTTGTCAAAAATCTTGGCTCACCCGCCCCTACAGATCTTAGGGGCGGCTCTTGTGGCAGGGGTGGCTGTTGAGATCGATCGCCATCGATCGACTAAAATCGATCGATTCTGCCAGTATTCACTCTTATTCTTAAGTGAAACATTTATGATCAGCGCATGGAGATTTCTGCCGCTCAAGACCAAAAAATTCGCTCTTACCTCCGCCTGTGGGGTCAACAAGCTCACCAACTCGCAGCCTTACCCTTTGAAGTTTCCGAGAAAGGGCCCAATGACTACGTGACGAGTATCGATCGATTCCTAGACGAACAGCTATCAGCAGCTTTTTGTGCCCTGTTTCCTGAAGATGGCATCATCACCGAGGAAAACGTCGCCTCAAGAGCAGCCTACGGGGCGAATTACCAGCGCCTCTGGTGTATCGATCCCCTCGACGGCACGGAAGAGTTTATTAAGGGCCAACTCCACTATGCCCTGATGGTGGGGCTGCTGCAAGATAGCGAACCGGTTGCCGGTTGGATCTACGCCCCAGCTTTCGGGCAAATGTACTTCGGCGGCAAAGATTGGGGTTTGTTCCAAACGGTTGGACATGACGCCCCGCAGCCGCTGTTGCCGATCGAACCTCCTGCCCCGACAGCAGAAAATTGTAAAATTGTCCTCGGTGACAAAGACCAGAAAAACTACGGTGAGGCGATCGCCCAAATTATACCTGGTGCTGAGTTTTATTCCCTCGGTAGCTTCGGGTTAAAAGTGATCGAAGTCATCCTCGGTCGAGCCGGTTTGTACATTTATCTCAATCGTAGAGTGAAAGTGTGGGATACCGCTGGCCCTCTAGCCCTAGCCAAAGCGGCAGGTTTAGTCTGCTGCGATTTGCAAGGGAGACCCCTCCTGTGGACTCCTGATGCGGTGGAACCCGATACCCTCGCACACACTCAGGCGATCGCGATCGGCTGGCCCAACTACATAGATCCTCTGTTGGATCAGGTTCGACAGGCGGTGAGACACTTTTAACAAAATGTTGCCAGAAGTCCCTAGATTGTCGCGCTACGCTCCCACAAGACGGGTTACAGTATCGGAAGCCTCTCATTTTCTGTGCAAGTAAATGGTGCGAAAGGTATGCTCACCTTGAGGCGAAACGGGTTTTTTTAACTCGATATAGACTTAACTGATATGTGGCTTTTACCCCGCCCCCTTTTTCCTGAGTCAGTGAGGCCCCCAAGTCTTCCCAAGTCTAGCAAGTGCGATCGGGCCTACCCCATGCTGAGTACAGCTATGCTAGGGGTATCCAAAGGGGAAGAAAGATGAAGACAGAAGCTTTCAGTGAGCTTTTCCCCCTGTTTAAGGGTGCTAACCCAGAAACCTTGGCAGGGTTACTATCCAATGCCGTCAAGCACGAGTATCCTCCAGGCCGAGCCGTTTTGATGGAAGATTCTTGGGGTAACGCTATTTACTTTGTAGTGTCCGGGTGGGTCAAAGTCCGGCACCTGTCTGGCGATCGAGCCGTATCGATGGCGATTTTGGGACGGGGTGCATTCTTTGGCGAAATGGCGATTCTTGACGAATCTCCCCGATCGAATGACGTACTGGCTCTATCGCCCGTGAGGCTGATCAGCGTTGCGGCTCAGCGATTTATTCAAACGCTTTACAAAGATCCGCAGTTGCACCACCGGATGCTGCAACTGATGGTGCGGCGACTCCGCCAAACAAATCTCCGGTATCAACTGCGGAACCGCCAGCCAGCGGTTAAACTAGCAAATACCTTAGTCGAGCTGGCAGAAAACTACGGTCAGAAAACTGAAGGAGGCAAAGAGATCTTTAATATCCCTTATCAAGACTTAGCCGACGTGACAGATATCGACCTAGATGCCACCAGCAAAATTATGGAAAAACTGGAGAGCAAAGGCTGGATCAGTATCGATCCCGATCGCCAAACTATCCATTTGATCAACCTCAAGCACTTGATGAATTTGGCAAGTCAATGACAGATGTCACCCGTTTTGAGACTTCCGAAGTGGCCGTTAACCCGACACTCCAACTAACAGCACCGACAATTGAATATTCGGTGGCGATGCCCAATCCTGAATCCCACCTATTTGAAGTGACTTTGCGCGTGCAAGGTTGGTCAGAATCGGTGATGGATTTAAAAATGCCGGTTTGGACACCCGGTTCGTACTTGGTTCGAGAATACGCCAAACACCTACAAGATTTTCGATCGCAGTCGGGCGATCGACCTTTAGCTTGGCGCAAAACCAGCAAAAATCACTGGCAAATCGAGACTGATTCGGTTTCGGATGTGACGGTAAACTACCGCATTTTTGCTAACGAACTAACAGTGCGAACCAATCATTTAGACTCGACTCACGGTTATTTCAATCCAGCAGCTTTGTGCTTTTTCTTGTCGGGATTCGAGCGCAATTGTTACACCATAACCATTGTGTCGCCAAGGCGAGGGTGGCGCACCGTTACTACTTTGCCTCCCGTCTCCGGGCAAGATTGTACTTTCGCTGCTGCGGATTTTGACACTTTGGTAGACAGTCCTTTTGAGATTGGCTGTCACGATTCCTACGATTTTGAGGTGATGGGAAAACCCCACCAGCTAGTTGTTTGGGGAAAAGGTAATTTAGAACCACAGCGGGCGATTCGAGACATCCAAAAAGTGATTGAGGTTGAGGCAGAAATATTTGGCGGTTTACCTTACGAACGCTATGTATTTTTGCTGCATTTGTCCGGCTCTGGTTACGGGGGTTTGGAACACAAGGATAGTTGCACTCTCAATTATCCGCGTTTTGGTTTTCGGGCGTCTGACAAGTACGATCGCTTCATTCAGTTGGTGGCTCACGAATTTTTTCACCTCTGGAATGTCAAGCGCATCCGACCGAAAGCTCTAGAAGTATTTGACTACGAACAAGAAAATTATACTTCTTCTTTGTGGTTCTCCGAAGGCACGACCAGTTATTACGATGTGGTGATTCCTTTTCGAGCTGGGCTCTACAACGTGAAGGGTTTATTTCACAATCTGGCTAAGGAAATCACTCGCTTGCAAACGACTCCGGGGCGAAACGTGCAGCCCGTGAGCGAGTCGAGTTGGGATGCTTGGATTAAGCTTTACCGCAGGGATGCTAACAGCGACAATTGCCAAGTTTCTTATTATTTGAAAGGGGAAGTAGTTTCGTTTTTGCTGGATTTGTTGATTCGAGCAAAACACCGAAATGAGCGATCGTTCGATGATGTGATGCGTTTGATGTGGCAGCAATTTGGCAATGCTAATTCTGCGGCTCAAAATGGCGAATTTAGCCTCAAGTCGGAAGAGGCAACACCAGTGCGTGAGCAATCAAACGGAATCTTAAATTCTCACTCGTTGCCAGCAGAAATTGGTTTTACTCCCGAACAGTTAAAATGTGTGATTGAATCTGTCGCTGGCATGGATTTGAGCGACTTTTTTGCCCGTTATATTGATGGCACCGAGGAGTTGCCTTATCACGAATATCTCGAACCTTTCGGGCTGCAAATCGCATCGGATCAAACTAATGAAATCCCTCGCGTCGGTTGGACGTTGGGAGTAGAAAACGGGCGGGAAATGATTAAGTTTGTGGAAGCAGGATCGCCGGCACAATCGGCCGGAATTGACGCAGGAGACGAGTTGCTAGCCATCAACGGTTTTCGGGTGATAAATGCGGAACAAGCGGGCGATCGGCTTAAAGATCATCAGCCTGGAGATATGGTGCAAATAACAGTTTTTCACCAAGACGAACTCCGAACTTGCGATGTTATTCTCGCCCCCCCGCGACCGACGCACTACCATATTGTGCCGGTGGAACACCCAACCTCTATTCAGAAACAAAACTTTACTGGATGGTTGGGAGTTCCTTTGTCGAAATTGTGACATCATTGTTAGTAGTTAGTTGTTATTTGTGAGTTGTTATTTGTTATTAGTTCGTGACAATAACCTGTTACCACTAATACCAAATCAGGCTTAAATACCCCTTGATCTCTTAGTCTGCGTCGGCAGACTTCGTTTGACAAGGAGCGGTTTCAACCGCCGAATGATCGAGGGGGTAGAGCGCCAGGATTTAGTATAACCAGTAACAAATAACCAATTACCAATAACCAATTACCAATAACCAATAACCCATTACCAATTACCAAATTTTATGCTCCAACCCCCACCACCTCCATCAATTACACCCCGTCAGATGAACCTGTTGAGAGTTGTTGCTTCTATGGCCTGGTCAGATGGCGAACTGGCGACAGAAGAAGTTAATTTAATGCTCGATCGCTTTTGCCGTTTGTTTGCCACAGATATCGAACAGGAATATCTGCAACAAGAACTGCGCGACTATATCATGCAAAATATTCCCCTTGACGAATTAATTGAGCAACTAGAAACTCCAGAAGAACGGGAATTAGTGCTGCAACTCGGCTATGAGGTAATTTCATCTAGTGCTCGCACTCCCGACGAACCAAAAATTAATACTGAGGAAGCCGCAGCTTATCAAAAATTAGTGCAGTTGCTGAACCTTCCAGAGGATACTGTCAAGCGTATTGAAGCTCAAGCATCCACCGCACCTACT
>DMYK01000111.1:9391-10117 GCA_003483675.1 Microcoleaceae cyanobacterium UBA11344 | reverse complement strand
AGTCAACTAGCCGTCCAGTCTCTGAAAGCTTTGATTCAAAATTTCCTCGCAGAAATCGCTGAACAAGATGAATTGATGACGCCAGCAATGGTAATTAAGCAACTCGAAGAGATTGTGAGAGTTGTGAATAATGTGATTTCCGCTCAGAATAACGAGCAGGGAAAAGAGTTACGAGAGCGGATGGGAACAACTTTGGTGATGGCTCTCCAGTTACCTCAAAAGGTAAAAGTTGTTTCCGAGGATTTGCTCCTGAATAACAGCCACGAACTTTATTTAGTCAATGTCGGAGACAGTCGCGCTTATTGGATCTCCGAAAATTCTTGCCAGCGGCTGACAGTCGATGATGACGTAGCATCCAGAGAAGTGCGACTCGGACACAGTTTGTACTGGGAAGCCCAAAGCCGAAACGATGCAGGAGCTCTGACTCAAGCTTTGGGCACGCGAGACGGCGATTTCCTACACCCGACGATTCAGCGATTTATGATCGAAGACGAAGGCTTATTGCTCCTGTGTTCAGACGGTTTGAGCGACAACAACTGGGTTGAGCAATCTTGGGCAAATTACGGCCCTGCGGTACTCAAAGGCGAGATGTCTTTAGAGGCGGCAGTTCAGTCTTTGATTCAGCTAGCCAACGAGAAAAACGGTTACGACAACACCTCTGTAGTTGCGACTCACTGTCGAATGTCACCAGAGAGATTGGTACTATTTGACCCAAAATCAGTATCA
>DMYK01000111.1:2170-9363 GCA_003483675.1 Microcoleaceae cyanobacterium UBA11344 | reverse complement strand
CATGTCAGCCAGCATTCCAGAGTCTCAACTGTCAGAATCTTCCAAACAGTTGCTCTACCCGGAAACCAACACTCCCCAGCAACCAGCTCAAAAACAGCAGCGGTTAAAGCTTTTACTATCGGTGTTAGGGCTGTTGGGGCTGATGTTAGCCGGCCTTGCTTTAGGTTTGTGGGTACGCAACCGCCCAACCCCAGAGCCAGTACCGGAGCAACTTCCGCCACCGCCTGAAAGTCCCGCCCCAAATCCACAGCAGAGCCCATCGCCCACAGCCGAAAGTCCAAAGTCGTCGCCATCGCCGACTACGGAAACTCCCCCACCTTAAAAGTGCTCGTCCCCAAGCTCTACCAGGGGACGCATTACCGGAGGCAGAGCCTCCTGTTTGTCTCCCCAATCGACGAGGCAGAGCCTCTGGATATAGGTTCCCAGGCTCTTCCTAGGAACCAGCTAAATTGCATTTTCCAACTTCGGTCTTCCTGACATCCGTTACATCCGTTACAAAATCCGTTGCCGAACTTCCTTCGGCTATAGCGCGTCGCGCGATCACCCCGGTCTTTCCCGCAGGGTATGAAACGCAGTTGCAGCCTGATAGCTGCCAGTATTCTGTGTTAAACTTGAATTATGCCGAACAAGTGTATCAACTACGTGTTGAACCATTCCTAGAACGGTGAAACTCCAGCCAGTAAGACACCCTCAGCGAAAACGCCTGAGAAAGACTAAGGAACAGGCAAGCAACGCAGGATGGTGAGCGTACCGAACTGGCTTAGTGTTGAAAAGTGCGAACGGAAGCATAAACCAAAAGTAAGCGTAATTGCAACACCGAAAGGTAGTTGTTTTGAACGTCTAGAGGTGTCTTGACAGCGCCTTTAAGAACAATCACAAGGCTGTTTCTTAAGAATCTCCGTACCTTTAGGGCGGAGAGTGTCAAAAAATACAGATACTTTCCGGCGGCACAGCGACAAGAACGCTGTCGCCGACTCTGTGCCGCTGCAAGTCATCTCTGTGCAAATTTTGTCGGCGAATTGCGATCGAACTTTTAGCAGTCAATCGCACAATATACCGCGTGTCAGTACCAATATAAATTGCCTCTTCAACAGTTCCCGGCCAACTATACTCAGCCTCATAATTAGCCGGATAAATAGCCGCTTTTTCTGGCCGCAACACCAAGGTGACAACTTTCCCCGCCGGCATATCTTCTGCTGTCGCCACTAACACAGACAACTGTTGATCAACTAACACTACTACTTTACCATTTTGCTTTTCCACTACTCGCCCGCTTAAGAAATTGCTATCACCGATAAAATCAGCAACAAACCGCGTTTTCGGATATTCATAAATATCGATCGGCGTTCCCACTTGTTGCAATTTTCCTCCCTCCATCACAGCAATTCTGTCCGACATAGTTAATGCTTCTTCTTGATCGTGAGTTACATAAATAAACGTAATTCCCAATTGTCGCTGCATTTTTTTTAATTCTAATTGCATCTCCTTTCGCAATTTTAAATCAAGGGCTCCTAGGGGTTCATCCAACAGCAAAACAGACGGCTGCTTCACTAATGCTCTGGCTAGGGCTACTCGCTGCTGCTGTCCTCCTGAGAGTTGGCGCGGATAGCGTTTCTCTACATCCGTTAACTGGACTAACTTTAAAGTTTGAGAAACGCGATCGCGAATTTGTTGTGCGGGAAAATTATCCATTTCCAACCCAAAAGCAACATTTTGTGCTACTGTCATATGCGGAAACAAAGCATAATTTTGAAATACTGTATTCACTGGGCGGTGAAATGGCAGCCGATTTTGCATCGGTTGATTGTGAATATAAATTTCCCCCACTGTGGGCATTTCAAATCCCGCAATCATTCGCAAAGTTGTAGTTTTCCCACAGCCTGAAGGGCCAAGCAAAGAAAAGAATTCTTTGTCATAAATTTGCAAGTTGATATTGTCTACAGCCAAAAAATCTTGACTGCGGGCACTTTTAAATAATTTGGAAACGTTTAAGACTTCTACTGCGTGCATTGTGTTGACAGTTATGAGTGAGCTATAATTGTAGGGTGCGGAGCGCGATTAGCCGATCGTTTATGGCTCAAATAAGGCTCTGCTGACGCACCCTACAAATTATGTGTTTTCTATCTATTTCCCAGCGCCTGCTTTAACTTCCGTCCAAGCTCGATCGTACAATGCAGTTGCTTTCCCAACATCCTGCAAGAATTTCATTTTGCCAAACACCTCAGCCGGCGGATAAATTTGAGGATTGGTCAAATCTTTCGGGTCAATTAAACCTTGAACTATCGCCGCTTTGTTCGGCGAACCATAGTGGGTAAAATTGGAAATTTGCGCCCCAACTTCTGGCTGCAAAACAAAGTTAATAAATTTCTCAGCCAACTCTTTATGAGGTGCACCTTTGGGAATTGCCATGTTGTCAGAAAAGACAATAGTTCCTTCTTTCGGAATAGCATAGCGGAGATTAGGATTCTCTTTCATAACTTGGAAAATATCGCCACTCCATTCCATTGTCACATTAACTTCTCCTTGATCGAGCAGAGCTTGACCAGTGTCAGGGACAAAAGCTGCAATGATATTATTACTTTTAATCAACAAGTCTCGCGCTTTGTTAATCTCTTCAGGATTAGTTGTATTTGGATCAAAACCTAAATACATCAATACGGCTGAAAAAGTGTATCTGGCATCATCTTGCCATGCTATTTTTCCAGTATATTTCGGGTCAAACATCGCCGCCCAACTATTAATTTCCCCCTGGGTTGCTTTCAAATTGTAACCAATTCCCATTGTTCCCCACTGATAGGGCAAGGAATATTTATTACCTGGATCGAATGTTTGGCTTGTAAAGTTTGAATCGAGGTTTTTTTGGTTAGGAATGTTCAGCAAATTTAGCGGTTCAAGGATATTTTCAGATGCCATAATCCTCACCATGTAATCGGCGGGAAATATCACATCATAACCGGGATTTCCCTGTTTTATTTTCGCGTATAGTGCATCGCTATTCTCGAAAGTGTCATATTGAATTTTGACATTATTCTCTTTCTCAAATTGAGCTATAGCTTCCGGGGCGATATAACTTGAATAGTTGTAAATGCTGAGCACTTGCTGCTGGTTGCCACCTGTGCGGCTACAGCCGAAAGGCAGCATTGCACTCAGGATGAACAAAAGTAGGAAAGTCAACAGTCGTTTCATAGGTTTTATTAGTTGTACGTGACAATTATGACACACAATGCAATTATTTTCCCCTGCTATTTTCTCCGTTCCTTATTATTCAAGTTTTTTGAACTCTCAGGGACGATACAACTAGCAACAAAGAAGCCAACAACATCAAAGTAGAGATGGCATTAATCGCTGGTGTCACAGCAAATTTGATCATGCCATAAACAAATAGTGGCAAGGTCATTGAACCGACGCCCGTGGTAAAGAATGTCACGACAAAATCGTCAAGAGACAGAGTAAAAGCTAGCAGTGCGGCGCTGAAAATTCCAGGCAAAATTAGAGGGAAGGTGATCCGCCAAAAAGTCCGCCATTCGTTAGCGCCCAAGTCAAAAGCTGCTTGTTCTAATGTCGGATCTAGTTCTGCCAAACGCGCCCTGACAGTAATAGTAACAAAGGAAATATTAAAGGCAACGTGACCAATAATTACTGTTGGTAAGCCGAGATTAAGGCGAATACCAGTGAGATTTTCAACTATGCGAAATACTAGGGTAAAAAAAACTAGCAGCGAAATGCCGATCGTAATTTCTGGCATAATAATCGGCAAAAATAGTAAAGCTTCTACTGCTTTGCGTCCGGGAAAATGAAAGCGTTCTAGGGCTAGGGCGATCATTGTACCGAAAATTGTTGCTAGCAGGGTAGAAATAGTTGCAATTAGCAAACTGTTGTTGAGGGCTGTCCAGATTCCAGCACTGCTACTGCTAGCCATTAAGGCTGTTGTTCCGACTCCGAGTATGCCGGCATCGCTGAATAAGCTGCGATACCAATCGAGGGTAAAACCGCGCCAAACGGCGTTAAATCGAGAGGCGTTGAAGGAGTAAATAATTAAGATCAGAATTGGCAGGTAGAGGAAGGCAAATGCTAGTGCAGCTTGTATCCAAAGCCACCTTTTGCCGATCGCACGAACGAGTAAATCTAGTTTAGTCATTGGTCAGCAGCCATTAGTCATCAGTCATTTGTGCATCTTACCCTAAATTTAGCTCTGTCAAGGTGATAAGATAAAATTAGACATTACTCCAGGGGAATACCCATGAACAGTCAAGAAAAAGCGGCTGGTTGGATCGATAACTTGGATCGCCTCGTCAGAGTTCGCAACGAGATAGCAGCTTTGTTGGAGGCGATCGCCCAAAATCTCACCCAAGCTGAATCGCAAGCAGAAAATACATCGGGACAACTAGGACTTTCTCAAGAGATTGAACGTCTGATCCAGCAAAGCGAAAATTTGCGCCAAGGAGTCTTTCGGTTTTTAGTATTAGGAGATATGAAGCGGGGAAAAAGTACATTTCTCAATGCTTTGTTAGGGCAGAATTTACTTCCCAGCGATGTCACTCCCTGTACTGCTTTGTTAACGGTGCTGAAATACGGTACTGCAGAGAAAGTGACGATTTACTATAACGATCGCAAACAACCAGAGTCAATAGATTTTCAGCAGTTTAAGCAGCGCTATACAATCGATCCAGAAGAAGCAAAAATTATCGATCGGGGCAAACAGCTAGCTTTTCCAGATATCAGTCATGCGGTGGTAGAACATCCGCTACCGCTGCTAGCCAAAGGTATCGAATTTGTGGACAGTCCGGGACTGAATGATACGGAAGCGCGAAACCAGCTTACTCTCGACTATATCTACAACTGTCACGCCATACTTTTTGTGTTGAGTGCGTCTCAACCTTGCACGTTGGAGGAACGCCGCTATCTCCAGAATTACCTCAAAGACCGAGGTTTAACTATCTTTTTCCTAGTCAATTCTTGGGATATAATTCGAGATGGAATTGTCGATCCAGATGACACTGAGGCCCTGCAAGTAGCCGAGGATAAACTGCGTCGAGTTTTCCAAACTAATCTGACTGAATATTGTCAGGATCGGGGTCGGGATATTTATCAGCAGCGAGTATTTGAGATTTCTGCTCTCAAGGCCTTGCGTACTCGTTTGAAAAACTCAGAAGCTACTTTGGAAGGTACTGGCTTTGTGGAGTTTCTTGCCGCTCTCAATCATTTTTTGACTGGGGAACGAGCTGCTGCTGAACACGAACAAGCAAGAGCGATCGCGCTGCAAGCTTGCAATCGCTTTCAAGGAGCCATCTCCCGCCGCATTCCTTTGTTAGAAGAAACTGTCGAGCAATTGAAACAGAAAATTGATTCAGTTCAGTCGGACTTCGCCAATTTGTCTGAAATTAGCAATCAATTCCAGCAAGAAATTAGAACAGTCCGCGAGCGAACTTCCCAGGAAATATCCGATTCTTTCCGTACCTATATCCTGGATTTAGAGAACAGGTTTGAACAGGATTTTTTAAGCACTCAGCCCGATTTAGATTTCATGCAATTTCTCGACAAAAACAACCGGGCAATGTTCTATACCTCATTCAAACGCGCTTTCGAGCGATATATGAATGATCGCCTCACCGCTTGGGAATTCATTGCCAAACAGAAAATAGCTTCTGCTTTCTCTGAACTGGAGGAAAAAGCAGTCGATTGCCGAATTGAATACGAACGAGTAGTAGAAGCTATTAATAAGAAGCTTTTAGGCTACCGTTTCTACGCCGTCGGACATAGCTACAAGCCAGAAGAAAGCTCGACTTGGGCTGAGGTGGCAATAGATATGTTTTCATCCATTCCCGACAACCTCAACAGAGGTATCCATTCTTTCAATATGTTTTGGCAGAGTGTCTTGGCTTGTGTCATGGTAACGCTTGTGCTAAATATTATCGGTGTAGTTTTTGCCTCTTTAACTCTTTCTGTTTTGGGTGGAATTCTGGTATTTACAGGTGTTGTAGCATTGCAAGCGGAGTATGTTCGCCAACAGTTCATTTCTGCAACTAAGAAAGAGTTTGTCAAATGTCTGCCGCAAATTGCTGAAGAACAATCGCAATATATTTGTGAAGCAGTCAGGAAATGTTTTGCTACTTACGAAGAACAGGTGCGTGATCGCGTGAATGCTGACATCAATTCTCGCAAAGCCGAGTTAGATAGTTTGCTCGCTCAAAAACAATCCCGAGAAATTGACATCCAAGCTGAAACTAAACGTCTGAAAGACTTGGAAGCCGCTCTCTTGTCTCAATTGCAGCAAATTGAGTTGGTAGGTGGATTTCTTTAGCTAAAATCCAAGTAAGGTGCCCCTTTCGCACCTTACTATTCGGTTTCATCAGACACGCGAAAATAAATTAAAACTGGGATTAATACTATTACCGTCAACAGCATAGAAAGCGCCGAACCAAAAGGCCAATCGCGGGCTTTGAGAAACTGATTTTGAATCACATTCCCTACCATAATTGTTTTAGAACCGCCCAAGATATCCGGTGTAATGAAAGCACCGACTGCGGGAACAAAAACCAGTATTGAGCCTGCAACAATGCCGCGAGTTGTCAAAGGTAAAAATACGCGCCAGAAAGTGCGGATGTCGTTTGCCCCTAAATCTTGAGCGGCTTCTACTAATGAAAAATTGAAGCGTTCTATGCTAGAATATAAGGGCAGAACCATGAAAGGTAAATAACCGTAAATTAGACCGATCGCCACAGCGAAAGGTGTAAACAGCAAGTTTAATGGTTCATTAATAATTTGCAGGCTTTGCAAGGCTGTGTTAATGACTCCTTCGCTACGCAGTAGGATAATCCAGGCGTAGGTTCTCACTAAAAAATTAGTCCAAAATGGAATAATTACTAACAATAACAAGGCATTTCGCCAGCGGGGAGAACGGGTGGCGATGAAAAATGCTAGGGGATAGCCGACTAACAAGCAAGCAGCAGTTGTCAGGAAAGCCAGCCAGAGCGATCGCCAAATTACCCCTAAGAAAAGTCCGCTGAACAAACGCTCGTAGTTACTGAGTGTAAATATCCAAGTGATACCACCATAAGTACCGCGTTCTAAGAAACTGTACAAAAGTACAATTAACACTGGCAAAATGAAGAAAATTATCAGCCATGCGGTGGCGGGAAATAATAGCAGCAACAGGTTAGTTTGTTGACGTGTTTTGATGGTCATTCTTCAGT
>DMYK01000111.1:758-2116 GCA_003483675.1 Microcoleaceae cyanobacterium UBA11344 | reverse complement strand
GCTAGGACTTGAGAAAATTAGTTGTTAGTAGTTTTTCAAATAACAAATAACAAATCACAAATCACAAATAACTACCGCCAATAAGGCCGGCCTTTCCAAAAAACACCCACCGCAACTCCGATGAGTGCAGTTTCCGATAAACTTGCTAAAAAAGGAGGTATGGGCAGGAATGACTTTAACAGCAAACCTAGGAGTATGCAGAAAACTAAAAACCACAAACTAATTCGGTTGAGCAAAAATTGCTGCTGCCAATACTCTAAAAAGTAAACTGCTAAAGCCCCCATTCCCACTGCTATAGCGAAAGGTATCAACATCCCCAGCGAGGAACCGAAGAGAAGCTTCAAGACGTTGCGGAATAGTTGCGACTGGATGAAACCCCACGCTAGAAATAACTCCAATCCAACCACGATGGAGTTGACGAGGGCGGAAATTTGCAGCATTTCCCGCCAAGGTAAAAGTTTGAAGCGGCGCAGAAAATTGCTCATGCTGGGCTGATTAGATAGGTTGCTTCAATTTTATAACAATTTGGCAGAGCCGATCGACATCTTCCTCCTCTTTAAGTAAAATAAAGATCTAGGGTAGTCTCTTGACAAATTAACCCAGAGTACCTACCTATTAGTTGTTGGAACCCTGAAAGGAAAAAAGTTATGGTGGAGAAGACTATCGATTGTGCTGTAGCTTGCGTCAATGGTTGCGTTTTGGGCGACAAGTGCCCGAAGCGAGAATATGCGGCGGCAACGTCAAGTTTTATTGAAAATACTTCTCTCGACAAAATGCTAGAAATAGCAGAGGAAGCGGTGAGAAAGAAACGCCGGGAACCCCCCAAATGGGTAATTCCTGATTTCCCCGAATAGAATTAGCCAGCCCATGAAAAAGCGATCGCCTGTCAAAAATGGCGATCGCTTTTTATCTTTCTATTTAACAGCAACTTCCGCAATTTTGGGCTGACATTTCTCGAACTTGCTGTTGAATTGGCAGCCCAAGATTGCAAATTCAGTCCCTTCGGAATAGAAACGCACCGCCAGATTCCCCGTATTTGTCAACTACATGCCAGCTAATTGACAGCCCAATTCCCCTACCTTTGCCGCTCGACTTCCTAGTAAAAAATGGGTCAAATATCCTCCCCGCACTTCCTCACTAATTCCCACCCCGCTAGCGGTTGCGAGGCGATCGCAATTTAATATTTGTCATAAATCTTAATCCTTTCGAGCTAAACCTTGAATGCTAACTTGCAAAATAGACAAACCCAAAATCAGCAAAAACAACACCAGCCCGATCGTACAAGCATAACCAATTTCCAAATCCTTAAAAGCCCGTTCATAAAGATAATAAACAACAGTCTTAGAACTATTGCGAGG
>DMYK01000111.1:0-625 GCA_003483675.1 Microcoleaceae cyanobacterium UBA11344 | reverse complement strand
GCCGGAATAGCTTGCAGCCCAGCCAAATAAATCACCATGTAATAACCCAAGCCTTTCCAGATAGTAACAACCATCACGCTAAAGATTGCCAACTTCGGATTAGCCAGCCAAGAAACAGCAGGTAAACCAAACAATTCTCCCAACTGATTCAGCAATCCATTTTCTGCAAACAGCCACTTCCAAGCAATACCAGCCACCACCATTGAAATTACCGCCGGCGTGTAGTATGCTGCTCGAAACCAGTTCATCCCTTTGAGTTTTTGGTTGCACAAAATAGCCATTCCCAAAGGCAAAATAACCAAGACAGGCACAACGCAGGTGAGGTATAGCAGCGTATTGCTCATAGTTTGCCAAAAAACTCGATCGCCAGCCAACCTCTCAAAATTCTTCAAACCCACCCACTGCGGCGCTTGAGTTAAGTCATACTCATAACTGGTAAAACTCAAATAAAAAGCTTGCAAAGCCGGCCACAAAACAGTCAAACTCAGAACAAATAAAGCCGGAAGCAAAAACAAATAAGGCGTGGAGTATCGTCGCAAAAAACTCAAAGACATAATGGGAATTGGGAATTGGGAATTGGGCCTGGGGCTTGGGGCCTGGGGCATTAATTGTAGGGTGCGCACTG
>DMYK01000413.1:8830-10859 GCA_003483675.1 Microcoleaceae cyanobacterium UBA11344 | reverse complement strand
ACCGAGGAAATTCGGTTTAATCCTAAGCTGAAAACTAGCGGTTTGCTGGACTTGAAATAAGATAAATTCCGGTGTTATAATCCTTCGATAGTTCGTAGTGAGGACGGAAGTCCTCTCTTAAAGATTTCAGCAAATAAGGACTCTTCGTCCTTGCGACAAAGGATTTTTATTCTGAGTCCACATTCCTTTCGACCCCCCGTCTTCTTGCCCCCTAATCACCCTTAAAAAGGGGGGGACAAGAGCATTCTTGCGTCCCCCTGGAGGGGGATGCGAGGGGGATCTGAATCTGATGGGAAAGGCAAGAAAACACGCCCTAGCCCCCTTTTTTAGGGGGGCTAGGGGGGTCAAAATCCCCCTGTTTAAGGGGGATGCGAGGGGGAGCGAGACTCGACTACAAGCGAGATTTATCATGGGTTTCAGTCTTAAGTTGACACCAATGCCCCAAGCTCCACTCCTACATTTCGCTCAAAAGCTTGAGATTATTTGTGGGAGATGTCTATTATAAGGTGCGATCCCAGACCCTGGGGAGGGTGAAGCATTTGGACATAAAATAAGAGCGTTTTCTCCATGCTTTGTCGCCCAAATGCTTCACCCCTACATTTCGCTATAGAGATTTTATAACAGATTAAAAACTATTTCTGGACAAGGAGATCTTGGCTAAAACTGCTGCGAATAAAGCCGGTTCGATCGGCTTTATTAAGTGTTCGTCATAGCCTTCTGCGAGAGCCATAGTGCGGTCTGTTTCGCTAGCATAAGCGGTCAGCGCTACTGCTGGCAAGCGCTTGGTTGTGCCGGATTCCGAGGCTCGGATTTGGCGGATTAGCGAGTAGCCATCTTCGCTCGACATACCGATGTCGCTGACTAAAATATCGGGCTGGGACTGTGCTAAAATCTCGATCGCCTCCGCAACCGTTGCAGCCACGATCGCACTGGCCCCGGACTCTTCAAGGGCGACTTTCAAAAACTCCCGGCGGTGCGAGTCATGCGTAGTCGAAGCGTTGTCTGGTTCGTCGTCAACGACTAAAACAGTTAACCCATCGAGAGGGCGCGATCGCGTTTCCTCGAAATTCCTTTCCCCTCTCAACTGTAACTTCTGGCTTTTCGGCTGTTTCAGCGGTAGCGTCACCGTAAAAGTGGCACCTTTGCCTTCACCAGGACTTTCGGCACACACAGTACCGCCGTGGAGTTCCACCAAGTGCCGCACGATCGCCAATCCTAGCCCCAAACCGCTGTGAGCCCTAGTAATCGAGCCGTCAGCTTGGCGGAAGCGATCGAACACATAAGGGAGAAACTCAGGATTGATGCCTTTTCCCGTATCGCGAACTCGGATCACAACATGATGGGCGCGGGAACATTCCTGATTAAGCGCTACCACCGACAGTTCAATCTCGACTTCTCCATGTGCCGGCGTAAACTTGATCGCATTAGTCAGCAAATTGAATACTACCTGCTGCAACCTCTGGGCGTCGCCCCACATCAATCCGAAGCCGCGATCGAGTTTTGACTTCACTGCGATCGACTTGGACTCGGCCGCCAAACTGACTGAATTCACAGCCACTGCGATCGCATTTACCATGTCGAACCAGCCGACTTTTAGACAAAGCTTACCTTGAATCACCCGCGAAACATCCAGCAAATCTTCCACTAGCTGCGTCTGTACTCTTGCCTGACGATCGATCGCTTCTAAGGCGCGGGCTAAAGTCGCTTCCGTGTACGGGCGACCGCGCAGCACCTGCGACCAGCCCAGAATCGCATTTAAAGGCGTTCGCAGTTCGTGGGAAAGAGTCCCTAAAAACTCGTCTTTGAGGCGGTTGATCGCTTCAGCTTCAGCCCGCGCCGCCCGTTCGCGATCGAGCAACTGAGCGCGATCTGCTTCCGCTTGTTTGCGATCGCTGATATCGGCCACGATCGACATACAATTAATATTGCCCTTGCTGTCGCGGATGGGAGTTGCCCACAAACCGATATCGATCGAGCTGCCGTCTTTCCTTTGGCGGCGAGTTTCCACACCTGCGATCGCCTTTCCTTC
>DMYK01000413.1:7117-8804 GCA_003483675.1 Microcoleaceae cyanobacterium UBA11344 | reverse complement strand
TGGGCAGAAAATTGCCCAGCACCTCTGATTCACTCCAGCCGAAAATCCTCTCGGCGGCTGGGTTCCACATTTTCACCCGATAGTCGTGGGCGCTAAAAACGGTAATTGCCAGAGGACAAGCCTGAATCAGGGCTTCGAGAGTTTGATTGATGGACGATCGCGCTGCTTCTGCTTGTTTGCGATCGCTAATATCGAGCAAGAAGAACGAGCCTTGATCTGGACATCCCTGGAAGTGTCCGCCACCGGCTAAAACTGGGAAGCGCGAACCATCTTTGCGGATGTATTCTTTTTCAAAAGGCGTACAATATCCGGTAGCTGCGATTTCTGCGAGTGCTTTTGTATCGAGATATTCGTATTCCGGTGGCGTGAGTTCCGACCAAGACAGGTTTCCCGAAACCAACTCTTCCCTGGTATATCCAATCATCTTTAGCAAGGCCTCATTAGCTTCAGTAATTTTGCCTTTTTTATCCCAAAAACCGATACCGATCATATTCGATTCTACCACGCTGCGGAACCGCCTTTCGCTTTCTCTCAAAG
Organism: Microcoleaceae cyanobacterium UBA11344; assembly: GCA_003483675.1. Taxonomy (GTDB): domain Bacteria; phylum Cyanobacteriota; class Cyanobacteriia; order Cyanobacteriales; family Microcoleaceae; genus Microcoleus. The sequence continues at coordinate 8,267 of DMYK01000413.1, read as the reverse complement.
CTATTTCTGTCTGTTTAGCTACGGTAATATCTGTGAGAATTATGCCCGCCCCAAGTATTTGTCCGCTGGTATTTTTGACCGGATAGTAGTTACCTAACCAATGTCGGAAATCTCCCGGTTTTCCCTTAGATTCACCGCTNNACCGCTCATCTCTACGTTCAAAACCGGCTGACCGGTTTCTAAAACTTGCTGAATTATAGGTGCATATTTTGCCACAGATTCTGGCAACATTTGGCGGAAGTCTTGACCCAGGTGTTGTTCGGCGGGCAAACCGTTGAGTTCTGCTAAGACTTGATTGATGCGAATATAGCGCATTTCGCGATCGACAAAGCAAATCCCTAAAGGAGAGGCTTCTAGGAGCGAGTCAATTAAAGCAAAGGATTCAGATGTTTGAGCCAGTGCTTGCTGTGCTTCTGCATAAAGTCTAGCGTTGTCCAGGGCGATCGCCACGTAGTAAGCTAGGTCTTCTAGCATTGCCAGATCTTCGGAATTGTAGCGGCGGCCAGACTTCGATGTAAAGCAGGTAATAGCGCCGATTACCCGTCCCCGCGCCGTCATCGGCACGCAAGCGTGAGAGCCGATATTCAGCGATCGCAATACTTCTAATTCTGCTTCATTTTCGGCGACTGCTGCTAAAATTTCCTGATTAACTTCAGTAATTAGTTCAGATTTTCCCTGGCGAATTACTAAGGGATAACCATGCACAAAAATCTCGTCAAGCGGGTTGCGAATTCTCAACTTTTTCACAGCATTAACCATGCCAATTTCTGTGTGAGCTAGCGCGACTTGGTGCACAGTTCCGTCCCTTTCTGTTAAGTGAATGTAGCACCCGTCTGCTACAATTGGCACTGCTAATTCTGCCACTTTTTGCAACACCGTTTCGCCATCAAAGCTAGCAGCCAGCATTTTGCTAACTTCTGCTAAAAATCCCGATCGCTGTTGTTGAATTTCTGCTTTTTCCCTGGCTGCTTGCTCGATTGTCAGTTGCGCTTTTTGAACTTCTGCAAGTTTGAGTTCGGTGATGTCTCGCGCTACAATTAAGGCATATTGAACAGCACCTTCTTTGTCAAATTCAGGAACTATGCGAGATTGATAACTTCTGATTCCGCTGCTTGATGGCACTTGAAATTCTATGATTTCTTCCCGACCA